>CAJXEB010000026.1 GCA_913052585.1 uncultured Flavobacteriaceae bacterium
ATTTTCCATTTCCATTTTCATTTTCATTTCAGTCCCCTTTTTTGTTTTAATTTTCAGTTTATGTTTCATTTATAATTCCATCTGTATTTTATGTCCCATTAGCATTTTCCCTTTTTTTGGATTCGTACTTTTCATTGAAGATTGAATTCAAAACTTTCGCTGTTGGAACTGTCAATCACGATAATATCAGAAACGTTGGGTGCGGCAGAGCAAAAGCACCTCACGGTCCCAGGGCTCCGTGCGCTCGAAGGAGAAGTTCTATGGGAGCCAGCTGATTTTTTGTGTGAAAATTTTAATTTGACACAACGGTCACTTTTTTGGTTTATCACACACACATGGTAACACCAATGGCACATTAACCACAGAATTAGTTGATGGATCAAATTGCGATACAGATGGTGATTTTATTTGTGATACACCTGCGGATCCACAATTAGGATTTGGTAATGTAACTTCATCTTGTAATTACATTGGTAGTGCGACAGATGCTAATGGTGATGCTTTTTTACCAGAACCATTAAATATTATGTCATACTCTCGTAAATCATGTCGAACATTATTTACACCACAACAATATGCAAGAATTTATGGTGTGTATCAAACCTCAAGATCTGTTATGGCTTGTCCGAGTTTTAGTGCAGATCTTACTGCAGCTTTCACAAGAGACTGTAGTGACTCAATGAATGTTGATTTTACAGATAACAGTATTGGAGCAACCTCTTGGGAATGGGATATTGATGGTGATGATATTATTGATTACACAATCCAAAACCCAACACACAGTTATTTGGGTGCTGGTGGATATGATGTGACGCTTACCATTTCTAATGGATCAGAATCGTTAACAAAAGTCTATCAGGATTACATCATAGTTGGAGGGGAAACTGCGAATACGACTCAAATTATATTAACATTATTTACAGATAATTGGCCAGCAGAAACATCTTGGGTTTTTAGAGATAGTGCAGGCACCGCATTATACACAAGTCCAGAATATATAGAAGGTGATGATGACTTTACGACCTTCTCAGAAACATTTGATATTTCAACAAATGAGTGCTATACGTTTGAAATAATTGACACTTATGGCGATGGTATTTGTTGTTTCTCAGGAAATGGATCTTTTACACTCACAACGCTAGAAGGTGACATCATCGCTACTGGCGGAAATTATGGCTTTGGAGAAATAATTTATATGGCTAATGCTGTTTTGAGTGTAGATGATTATTTTTCGTCTAACAACATGACAGTGTATCCGAACCCTACTAAAAATGTATTAAATATTAAATTCCCCAACACAAATGATTTGCCAGACAGTTATACTGTTTATAATATGTTAGGTCAAATTATGAGTAGTAAAAAAATCAACCAAGTTGATGATTTAAGTATACAAACGAACACATTAAGTAATGGTGTCTATTACATTGCATTAACGGAAAAGAATAGCTCCATTACAATTCCGTTTATTAAGAAGTAATACTTCAGAAATATTATAACTCACAGGCGAATTAACTTAAATGTTAGTTCGCTTTTTTTAATAGTAATTTATTGATGTCCTTTATCAATTTTGGCCCTTCATAAATAAAACCAGTATACAGTTGAACTAAGTCTGCTCCTGCTTCTAATTTCTCTAACGCATCCTCTGCGGAATGTATACCTCCTACCCCAATTATCGGGAATGATTGGTTACTTTTTTCTGATAAATAACGAATGACTTTCGTCGATTTCTCTTTGATAGGTTGACCGCTTAAGCCACCATTGCCAATTTCAGCAAGACGCTCATTAGAGGCTTTTAAACCCGTTCTGTCAATTGATGTATTGCTAGCTATAACACCGTCAAGGCTGGTTTCAGAAATAATATCTATGATCTCATCTAGCTGTTGGTCATTTAAATCTGGTGCAATTTTTAATAAGATTGGCTTTTGATCCTCAAATACTCTATTCGCTTTTTGCACTGCATGAATGAGCTCCAACAAATAATCTTTATCATTAAGTTTAGCATGGCTAGCTACATTTGGGCAACTGACATTGAGCACAAAATAGTCAACATAAGGATGTAAACCGTTAAAACAAGTCATGTAATCTTTGGTGTAATCTTCAGGTTTAGTATCTGTGTTCTTACCTATATTACCTCCAATGATTAGCTTACCTCTATTTTTCTTTAACTGAGAAATAGCAGTTTCTAAACCATCGTTATTGAAACCCATTCGATTAATAATCCCTTTATCATCTTGTAATCTAAACAAACGCTTTTTGGGATTTCCTGCTTGACCTTTTGGAGTAACAGTACCAATTTCTATGAACCCGAAACCAAAATTTGCTAACTCGTTATAAAGCACAGCATTCTTATCAAAACCGGCAGCTAGTCCAACGGGATTATTGAATTTCAATCCAAAAAATTCACGCTCAAGAGAGCTGTCTTTAACTAGATATAAACTTCTAAATAAAGCAGACATTCCTGGTATCTTAGAAAAGTTCCGAATTAAAGAAAATATAAAATAGTGAACTTTTTCAGGATCGAAACAAAATAATAATGGTCTTAATAGAAGCTTATACATTGAAAATCTTTTCTAATGCAAAAATAATATACATTTGAATATAATCGCTAACTTTAGGTTAAAAATTAACTGATGTTTTTTTACATCATTCAAACTAATAAAACAAAACAATTATACGTTATGATTTCAAAAGAAGACATCACAAAACGATTTATAAGCTACGTTACTGTTGATACAGAATCTGATCCAGAAAGCGAAACAACTCCTAGCACAGCAAAACAATGGGACTTAGCTAATGCTCTGGCCATAGAATTAAAAGACATTGGCATGAGCGATGTATCCATTGATGATAATGCATATATCATGGCAACCTTACCAAGTAATGTGGATCATAAAGTACCAACAATAGGTTTTGTATCCCATTTTGACACGACGCCTGACTTTACTGGAGCAAATGTAAACCCGCAGATCATTGAGAATTATGATGGAAAAGATATTATTTTAAACGCTTCAGAAAATATTGTGCTATCACCAGATTACTTTGAAGACTTATTATTGTATAAAGGTCAAACGCTTATCACTACAGATGGCACAACACTTCTTGGCGCAGACGATAAAGCTGGTATAACAGAAATCATCTCGGCAATGGAACATCTTATCAAACACCCAGAATTAAAGCATGGCGCTATTAGGGTTGGCTTTACACCTGATGAAGAAATTGGCCGTGGTGCACACAAGTTTGATGTTAAAAAATTTGGAGCAGACTGGGCTTACACGATGGATGGTAGCCAAATTGGAGAGCTAGAATATGAAAATTTCAATGCTGCAGGAGCAAAAGTCACTGTAAAAGGTAAAATAGTGCATCCTGGTTATGCGAAGGGAAAAATGATAAACTCAATGCATATAGCTACTGAATTCATCAATTCTTTGCCTCGAATGGAAACACCAGAACACACCGAAGGTTATCAAGGGTTTTTCCATCTTCACAATATGGAAGGTAAAGTTGAAGAAACAGTATTACATTATATCATAAGAGATCATGACATGAATCACTTTAAAGCTAGAAAAGAGGTGATACAGAAACTTACAGATGCCATAAATGATCAATATGAACGTGAAGTCATTACAATTGAAATAAAAGATCAATACTTTAATATGAAAGAAAAAGTCGTCCCTGTAATGCACATTGTTGATATTGCTGAGAACGCCATGAAAGTATTAAATATTGAACCTTTAATAAAACCAATTAGAGGCGGAACAGATGGCTCACAATTAAGCTATATGGGACTACCTTGTCCTAACATATTTGCCGGCGGACATAATTTTCACGGACGATATGAATATGTTCCTGTTGAAAGTATGCAAAAAGCCATTGAAGTTATTGTTAACATAGTACAATTGGTTGCTAAGCAATAATTTTAAAAAATATTTGCACAAAAAAACCTTCAGAATTAACTGAAGGTTTTTTTTATATAATTATATCTGTAAAGTTATTTCTTTTTTTCTGGAGCTGGAGCATTTAATTTCTTACTCATTTCCATTGAAATGGCAGATCTTTCATACTTCATTTTTCCTGCAGCAGATTCTAATATACAAGTCCCGTCATCATTTAGTTCCAGTAATTTTGCATGCATTCCGCTTTTAGTAATAACCTTATCTCCTTTTTTAAGCTCATTTGCAAAACTTTTCTCTTGCTTTTGCTTTTTCATTTGTGGTCTTATCATAAATAAATAAATGACCATAAATAATAATATAAGTGGAAAAAAACTTTGTAATTGTTCCATAAAGGTAAATTCTATTGATTAATAATTATTTAGAAGTTGGTCCACTACCTTCTTTTGGATTTACAAAAGCTTTAATTTTGATAGTTTCCTTTCCAGTTTCAGTATTCGCAGTAACAGTAACTGTTTTACTTACTTGGTTTTTACCACTTCCATTAAACTTCACTAACATTTCTGCTGAATCTCCAGGAGCAACAGGTGTTTTAGGATATGTTGGAACCGTACAACCACAACTACTTTTTGCATTTACAATTACTAATGGAGCATCTCCAGTATTTGTAAATTTAAATACATGCTCTACGTTTGTTCCTTGATCAATTGTTCCAAAGTCAAACTCTGTTTCAGCAAAAATCATTTTTGGAAATTTTCCAGCATTAGCATCACGTGTTTCAGCTTCTGCCACTTTTTCTTCACTCACTTTTGATGCAGCATCTTCTTTACAAGAAGTGAAACTAAATGCAGATATTACTGCAATAATTAAAATTAATTTTTTCATTTTATTTGATTTTGATTTATTTTTAGCGTGGCTAAAATACTTATTTTTTTAAACTTAATTAAGCCCTCGCCCTATTTTATTTAATTTATCTTCTTTGGTTAAATCCTTTACCATTTTATCTAAAATACCATTTATAAAGCTACTACTTTTTGGTGTAGAATATTCTTTGGAAACCTCAAGGTATTCATTAATAGTAGCTCTTACTGGGATAGAAGGAAAAAACAAGAACTCTGAAATCCCCATTTTTAGGATAATCATATCGACTTCAGCAATTCTTTCTTTATCCCAATTTGGCGTTTTACCATCAATTTCTTCAGAAAGCTCATCTTCATTAATAATCACTTTTTGTAATAATTGCAAAGCATATTCTCTGTCTTCTTTGTTTTTGTAAACCTCAGGAATTAGAATATCGTTAATATTTTTTTCAGTTATTTTTTGCAACATCTTCAACAACAATGTATTCACTAAAGGAAAGTCATCAAGCCATGTAAGGCGCTTATCTTCTAAATATTCGTATAATTTTTCATTGGGTGCAATAACTTCTTTAAAAATTTTAATAACAAAATCTTTGTCTTCTGAGAAAGTTGTTTCCTCTTTAGTTAGAAAATTTAAGTACCATGTTTTTTCTTTTAATTCATTAAATATAATAGTAATATATTCTGAATCGTCCTCCCAGTAATTAAGCTTTCTTTTTTTGATAATGTCTGTAAATGTCCCATTTGAATTCAATAATGAAATCACCTTGTTATCAATAAATAATTTACTTGGATTTTTTTCTAAATCGGTAGCCAAATGCTTTTTTTGAGATTTAACCAAATAATTTTCAGCTTGATCACGTAATGCTATTAATAATTGAAGCATTAATAAATACAAATCCTGCATTTGCTCCATATTATATAGTAAAAACTTTTCTTGTTTTTCTAAATCTTTATTTTCACTTTGATAGTAAGCATATATAGATTGTAAAACTTTTACTCTAATGTGTCTTCGTGTAAGCATAATTTATAAGAACGTTAAAACAAAAAAAAGCACAGAATAAATATGCTGTGCTTTTTTTTAATTAATTTAATTGCTTTTTATTGTTTTTTAATTTTCGAGCATCAATTCTTCCCTGTGCAACATCAAAAGCTGCTTGATGAGTTGTAACATCATTTTTATCTGCATTTTTCAGAATCTCTAACGTCGTGTTGTATATATTTTCAGTTTTACGGATAATTTCTTTTTTATCATAATTTTCTAATTCAGCATAAACATTAATTATCCCTCCCGCATTAATTAAAAAATCTGGCGCGTAAACAATACCTTTTTCTTGTAGTAAAAACCCATGTCTATTCTCTTCAGCTAATTGGTTGTTAGCTGCACCAGCAATTACTTTTGCTTTTAATTGAGGTAAAGTTTGATTATTAATAGTAGCACCAAGAGCACAAGGAGCATAAATATCCATTTCTTCAGAATAAATATTATCACCTTCGTAAATAGTTACACTGTACTTATCTCTTACTTCCTCTAATCTTTCACGATTAATATCTGATATATAAACTTTAGCTCCTTCATTAGTTAAATTTTCCACTAAAGCTTCACCTACATTACCAATTCCTTGTACATACACTACTTTGTCTTCTAAAATATTAGAACCAAATGCATGATGTGCTGCTGCCTTCATTCCCATAAAAACACCATACGCAGTAATTGGAGAAGGGTTACCAGCTCCACCTATTTCTTCAGAAATACCAGTTACATAAGGAGTCACCGTTCTAACTAAATCCATATCTGAAGTTGCCATACCAACATCTTCCGCAGTAATATATCGACCTCCTAAAGAATGTACAAATTCTCCAAAACGCAACATTAATTCTGGTGTTTTTTGTCTTTTAGCATCACCAATAATAACCGCTTTACCACCACCTAAATTAAGTCCAGTAATAGCAGATTTATAGGTCATCCCTCTAGATAAACGCAACACATCGTTTAATGCTTCCCATTCAGTTTTATATTGCCACATACGAGTACCCCCAAGTGCAGGCCCCATAACTGTATTATGTATACTAATTATTGCTTTTAATCCTGTATCTTTGTCGTTGCAAAAAACAACTTGTTCGTGATTATCAAATGATATCTGACCAAAAACAGGATTTAATTTTTTAAGATCATTTTTGTTAACTACTTCAGTCTCCATATATTGAATTTTAACATCCTTAAATAGGACGTGCAAAAGTAGTTGTTTGCTAATAATCTCGCAATAATATTAGTATTAAATTATGATATTGTTAATAAAATTTGGTTTGTCATAAATGAAAGAACTTCAGCACCTTAACTTATATTTCAAAAAATATAGCGGAAGATTATTACTCGGTTTAATAATTACAATTATAGCTACCGTATTCAAATTAATTGTTCCAAAAAAAATTGGAGATATTATTAATATCATCGAAAATTACATCAACGGTTCTACATTAGATCTTAGTGTTGTAAAACAAGAATTACTCATAAGTATCCTTATTATATTAGGTACTGCTTTATTAGCCGGTTTTTTTACTTTTTTAATGCGACAAACTTTTATTGTTGTTTCTAGAAATATTGAATTCGATTTAAAAAACGAAATCTTCAAACAATACGAACGTCTTTCTCTCGGGTTTTATAAACAAAATCGAACAGGTGATTTAATGAATCGAATTAGTGAAGACGTATCTAAAGTTAGAATGTATGCCGGACCAGCTTTAATGTATAGTATAACTAATATCACTTTACTGATAGTTACGTTAAGTTATATGTTTTATTCGGCACCAACTCTAACTTTATACGCAATAGCTCCCCTCCCATTTTTATCAGTTGCAATTTATAAACTGAGTGCAGCAATACATAAACGAAGCACCGTTGTACAACAATATTTATCAAAACTAACTTCTTTTACGCAAGAAAGTTTTAGCGGTATTTCGGTAATAAAAGCTTACGGTATTGAGCACCGAATTATTAAAGATTTTGATGATTTATCTGAAGGTAGTAAAGAAAAAAACATAGACTTAGCTAAAGTACAAGCATTATTTTTTCCTTTAATGATACTTTTAATTGGGTTAAGTAACATTTTAGTGATTTACATAGGCGGTAAACAATTTATTAATGGTGAAATAAAACACCTTGGAACCATTGTTGAATTTCTTATTTATGTAAATATGCTAACTTGGCCTGTAGCTGTCATAGGCTGGGTAACCTCTATGATTCAACAAGCTGAAGCTTCTCAAAAACGTATCAATGAGTTTTTAAATGAAAAACCCGCTATTGAAAACTATGTAGAATCAGAAACAAGTATCAATGGAATAATGGAATTCAAAAATCTTTCTTTTACCTATACAGATACTAATATTACAGCACTTAAAAACATAACCTTTAAAATTAATCCTGGTGAAACATTAGCGATATTAGGGAATACTGGTTCTGGGAAATCTACCATCTTAGAGTTAATCGGAAGACTTTATGATGTTGATAATGGTCAACTTAAAATTAACAATAAAAATATAAAAGATTTAAACATCTCAAGTTTAAGAGGCAGTATTGGGTATGTACCTCAGGATGCTTTTCTTTTTAGCGATTCTATATTAAACAATATTAAGTTTGGTAAAGAAAACGCAAGTAATGAAGAGGCTTTTGAAGCTGCAAAAAAAGCATCGGTTCATGAAAATATCATTAGTTTTAGCAAAGGTTATGAAACTATTTTAGGTGAGCGAGGAATCACTTTAAGTGGCGGACAAAAACAACGTGTTTCGATTGCAAGAGCTATTATTAAAGATCCTCAGATTTTACTATTAGACGACTGTCTTTCAGCAGTGGACACAGAAACTGAAGAACGGATTTTAAATAATATCGCCACTTTATTAAAAAACAAAACTACTATTATTGTTAGCCATCGAATCTCTTCAGCTAAAAATGCCGATAAAATAATTGTCCTGGAAGAAGGCCAAATCATACAGCAAGGAACTCATAATGAGTTAATAAAACTTGATGGTTATTATAAAGAACTGTATGCAAAACAATTATTAGAAAAAGAAAATTAACTTTAATGTTGCCATAGTTGTATTTTTTTTAGATTTTTGACAAAACCTTTAAACAATAAAATTAAAATTATGAGTGATAATTATATGATGGAGCGAGAAGAAATTCATTCTAAAGTAATGCGAGCTGGAAGACGCACTTATTTCTTTGATGTAAGAGCAACAAAGGCTGGAGATTATTACTTAACCATTACGGAAAGCAAAAAATTTACTAATGACGACGGCTCATTTCATTACAAAAAGCATAAAATTTATCTTTATAAAGAAGATTTTTCTGAATTTAAAGATAGCTTAGACGAAATGATTTCATTCATAATCGATGAAAAAGGTGAAGAAGTAATTAGTGATCGTCACCAAAGTGATTATAAGAAAGAAGAAGTATCAAGTTCAGATTCTGATTCTGGTTCTGAAGACACCTCTACATCAAGTTTTACAGATGTAACTTTTGATGATATCTAATATTTTTATCCCTGCTTAATTGCAAAAAACATCCTTTCAATAATATAAGATTGAAAGGATGTTTTTTTATATATTTATGCGAATTAAATTTATTCGCATGAAAAACTATACCCTTCTATTTTTTTTATTTCTTTCAATTAAAGCTTTCACTCAAGACTATCATGTAAAGCTAGATTATTTTCTACCTGAAACTATATCATACAGTCAAAACATACCAACACCTGCAAGTGTAGTAGGCCATGAAGTTGGGGACTGGCATATTACTCACGATAAATTAGCACAGTATATGTATGTCCTTGCTGAATCGAGTGACCGTATTTCTATTGAGAATAGAGGGAAAACATTTGAAGGGAGACCACTTTTACTTTTATATATAACCTCCCCAAAAAACCATTCCAATTTAGAACAAATAAGAAAGAATCACGTATCCTTAACTGAAAATGGTTCGGACAATATTGATATAACTAATATGCCAATTGTAGTGTATCAGGGTTTTTCAATTCATGGAAACGAACCTAGTGGCTCTAATGCGGCCCTTGCAATAGCTTATCATTTAGCAGCAGCTCAAGGTCCAGAAATTGAAAAATTACTTAACGAAACCGTTATTTTATTTGATCCTTCCTATAATCCTGATGGATTGCAACGGTTTGCATATTGGGCAAATATTCATAAAAGTAAAAACATCAATCCTGACCCAAATGATAGAGAATACGATGAAGTTTGGCCAGGTGGAAGAACTAATCATTATTGGTTTGACATGAACAGAGATTGGTTACCTGTTCAGCTTCCAGAAAGTCAGGCAAGAATTAATACTTTTCACAACTGGTACCCTAATATTTTAACCGATCACCATGAAATGGGCACCAACTCAACTTTTTTCTTTCAACCCGGTATTCCTTCGCGGACAAATCCTTTAACCCCGAGTAAAAATCAAGAACTTACAGGAAATATCGGAAACTACCATGCAAAAGCGTTAAATAAAATTGGGAGTTTTTATTATAGCAAGGAAAGTTTCGATGATTTTTATTATGGAAAAGGATCCACTTTTCCAGATATAAATGGTGGTATTGGAATATTATTTGAACAGGCTTCCTCGAGAGGTCATGCACAAGAAAGTGATAACGGAATACTTACCTTTCCATTTACCATTCGCAATCAGTTTACAGCAGCACTTTCTACATTAGAAGCTGCGGTTGGGATGCGTGATGAATTACTAAATTATCAAAAATCATTTTATGTTAATGCTCGTAAAGAAGCTGCAAATTCTGGTGTTATTGTTTTTGGGGATGAAAAAGATGCGACTAAAGTTAATCAATTAGCTGAAATTTTAAAACGCCATAAAATAGAGTTTTATGAATTGAAAAGCGATTTTTCAAAAAATGGAAAGAATTATAAAAAGGGATATAGTTATGTAATTCCGAAAAATCAAAAACAACATCGATTAATTAATGCGATGTTTCAAAAACGAACAACTTTTCAAGATAGTTTATTTTATGATGTAAGCGCTTGGACCTTTCCGCTAGCTTTTAATTTAGATTACGAGGAAAACGAAGCTTCAAGTAAGCAAGGTCAAAAGGCTACAGAAAATAAAAATATTTCAGTTCCTACAAATTCAAATTATGCATATTTAATGGAGTGGAACGATTATAACACACCTAAAGTTTTAAATAAGATTCTAGAAAAAGGTTTACGTGCAAAAGTAGGATTAAAACCATTTAAGCTAGAAAATAAAAATTATGATTATGGAACTATATTAATTCCTGTTCAAGGTCAGAAATTTAACAAGCAAGAACTATCAAGTTTTATTAATGAACTTTCAAAAGAAAACAATGTATTAATAACTGGAGTTTCCACAGGCCTTTCTGAAGGTATTGATCTTGGAAGTAGAAACTTTAAATTAATAAAACCTCAAAAGGTGGCTCTAATTGTAGGGAACGGAATTACTCCTTATGATGCAGGAGAAGTTTGGCATTTATTTGATCAACGTTATGATATGCTAATTTCAAAATTAGACACACGTGATTTTAACAGAACAGATTTAAGTAAATATACCGACATTATTTTACCTAATAGTTGGGGAAATGCACTATCAAAAACAGATGCCGAAAAACTTAAAAAATGGATTGAAAATGGAGGAACCCTAATTGGATATAAAAACACTGGTAAATGGTTTAATAGCAATGATATATTAAAAATTAACTTTAAATCTAAAAAAGACTCTACTCAAAACATCTCTTTTGAACAAAAAAGTAATTATTTTGGAGCACAAGTAATAGGAGGAGCCATATTTGAAACAAATATAGATCGCTCCCATCCTATTGCTTTTGGTTACAAAAACAACACGCTTCCTGTTTTTAGAAATTCAACTATTTTTATGAAACCCGATAAAAACAGTTATAACAACCCTATAAATTACACTGAAAACCCATTATTAAGCGGATATATATCTAATAAAAATCTATTAGAATTAAAAAACACTAGTATGTGTAAAATTGGTTCTCTTGGAAGAGGAAAAGTAATTTACTTTACAGATAATACCAATTTCAGGGCTTTTTGGTATGGCACAAACAAACTATTAATGAATGCCATATTTTTTGGTAACGAAATGTAAATCAATAGATTAATTTAACTAAAAATTAAAAAATTAGTAATATTTAATACCGTTTGGATTTTCCCTTTAATTACAATAGATTTATAATTATATAGGTGCAAATTAATTACATCTATAAAAACCCTAATTAAAAAGTTTATGGGAGATCAAAAAATAAACACTATAACTGAAAAAAAATCACGTACAAAATTTATCAGACATTTACTCAACGACATTAAATCTCTTGAGTATATGCTTGAAAATGGATTGATTGAAAGTGGAATCACTCGAATTGGTTCTGAGCAAGAGTTTTGTTTAGTCAACAAGAATTGGAGACCATCAAAAAAATCTGATAAAATTTTACAAGATATCAATGACCCTCATTTTACAACAGAAATTGCATTGTTTAATCTTGAAATTAATTTAGATCCCCAAGCCTTAAAAACCGATGCATTTTCAAAAGTTGAAAAGCAATTAAAAACCTTATTAGAAAAAGCAAAAGTATCTGCTGAAAAATTCAATAATAAAGTTATTCTTACTGGTATACTCCCTACTATTAGTAAAAAAGAGCTTCAGTTTAATTATATGACTCCTCAACCAAGATATTGGATGTTAAATGATATGCTGAAAAACTTAAGAGGTAAAGATTTCAGATTACATATTCGTGGAGTTGATGAGCTATTTATTAAACATGATTCTGTGCTTTTTGAAGGATGTAATACTAGCTTTCAGATGCATCTTCAAATTGATCCTGATGATTTTATTTCAAGCTATAATTGGTCTCAAGCAATTTCAGGACCTTTACTTGGTTTATGTACCAATTCTCCTTTATTATTAGGTCGTGAGCTTTGGAGTGAAACTAGAATAGCATTGTTTCAACAAAGTATTGATACTCGTAATACATCGCATGCATTAATAGATAAACAATCTAGAGTCTCATTTACAAAAGAATGGGCTACAGGCTCTGTTATTGATATTTTTAAGAATGACATAGCTAACCATAAAATAATATTCTCAAAGGATATAGAAAACGATTCTGAACAAGATTTAAAAGAAGGTAAAACTCCTAATCTTGACGCTTTATGTACATTTAATGGCACTGTTTATAGATGGAACCGCCCTTGCTATGGTGTTGGAAATGGAAAAGCACATCTTCGCATAGAAAACAGATATATACCAGCAGGACCTACTGTAATAGATGAAATGGCCAATTTTGCATTCTGGGTAGGTTTAATGAAAGGTAGACCTTCAAAATATGATAATATGCCAAGTCAAATGGATTTTAAAGATGCTAAATCTAATTTTGTAAAAGCAGCAAGAACAGGTAAAGAATCTGTAATGGTCTGGATGGGTGAAAAAATATCTGTTCGAGATTTAATCCTTAACGAATTATTACCCATTGCAAAAGATGGACTTAAAAAAGAAGGAATTGATCAAATAGATATTGACAGATTTTTAGGTGTTATTGAAGAAAGAGCTAAATCTTTAACTGGTTCTCAATGGAAATTAAAAAATTATAGACACCTCCGAAAGTATTTAAAACAAGATGATGCTTTAATGGCTTTAACTAAAGCTACTTATAATAATCAGCAAGGAGATTTAGCCGTTCACGAATGGCCTATGATAAAAGACCTTCCAAAAACATACCAAGATGCACATTTAGTAAATCATGTAATGTCTACTATATTATACACAATAGATGAACACGATTTAACAGAATTAGCTAGCGAAATCATGGTTTGGAAAAAGATTCATCACCTACCTGTTGAAAATGAAAAAGGTGAATTAGTTGGACTAATAACTTGGGCTCAAATAGAAGATTTTAAGAAAAGTAAAAGTTTTAAAAATGATTCTATAGTAGCAGATATTATGATGAAAAATGTTTACATTGTCCATCCCGAAACTAAAATTTTAGAAGCATTGCATCATATGAAAACTAACAATGTGAACTGCTTACCAGTAGTCCAAAAAAACAGTTTAGTTGGGATTATTACAATCAAAGATATCATCACATAATGACTAAAGTATTTAGTAAAGCATTGAATAAAACAATAGAAGTAGACCGTATTATTGGGAAAATAAATGCAACTCAACCCGGACCCACTATCATATTTACAGCAGGATTGCATGGCAATGAACCGTCAGGTATTTTTGCTCTTCACGATGTTTTAAATGAAATTAAAGAAAAAAACATCTCAATTAAAGGAAACATTTATGCAATTAGCGGAAATCTAACCGCTTTAAAAGAAGGTACTCGTTATCTTAAACAAGATTTAAATAGAATGTGGACTTCAGAAAGAATGAAATTAATTACTTCTGGAAATATTGAAAAAAATGACCAAGAAACAATACAACAATTAAACATTTACAATGTAATTAACAAAATACTTAACACAGAAGAAGGTCCTTTTTATTTTATGGATCTACATACTACCTCAAGTGAAACTACACCATTTCTTACTGTAAATGATAGCATCATTAATAGAAAATTCACAGAACAATATCCCGTTCCACTTATTTTAGGAATTGAAGAATATTTAGACGGTCCCTTATTAAGTTATCTTAATGAATTAGGTTACGTTGCATTTGGTTTTGAAGGAGGTCAACACGATAGCTTTTCTTCTATAAAAAACCACAAATCGTTTATATATCAATCACTTGTGTTTGCGGAAAGTATTACAAAAGATGAAATTGATTTTCAACATCATTATAATACGTTAGCAAAAACCTCTGAAGACACTCGTAATATTTATGAAATATATTACCATTATAGAATTGAAGAAGACGAGTCCTTTAAAATGAAACCTGGTTTTTTAAATTTCCAAAAAATTAATAAAGGCGAAGAATTAGCAAAAAGTAATGGAGAAGTAATTATTGCAAAAAAACAAGGTAGAATTTTGATGCCTCAATACCAAAGTCAAGGAAATGATGGTTATTTTTCCATTCGTAAAATCCCTTCTGTATTTTTAAAATTATCAAGTTATTTTAGAAAAATAAGGTTGGATCGTTTATTACCAATAATTCCGGGTATTAGTTGGTCTTCAGAGAAACACGACTCCTTAATTTTAAATAGGAAAATAGCCTGGATATTTGCTAAGCAATTTTTTCATTTAATGGGATATCGCAGTAAAAAAATCGACAAAACTCATTTGATTATAAAAAATCGGGAAGCTTTTTCCAAAAAGGAAGACTACAAAGAAATGTTATGGGCAAAATCTTAATTCCTTTTAATCAGTATTATTTATTTTTAATTTTAGAAAAAATTAAAATCTTTAACTTTATTTTTTTCAAGTTCAAACTCAGCGATCATTTCTTTTACTATATCAGAGGCAGGCTTAATTTCATTTATAAGTCCAGCTATTTGACCAATTTCTAATTCCCCTTCTTCTAAATCACCTTCAAACATCCCTTTTTTAGCCCTGGCTCTTCCTAATAAATCTAATAAATCTTGTTTTGAGGGATTCGTTTTATAAAGCGCTAACAAATCGTCAGAGAATTTATTTTTAAGCAATCTAACTGGAGCTAACTCTTTTAAAGTTAAAAATGTGTCCCCGTCTTGAGCATCAGCAACTTTTTTCTTGAAATTTATATGAGCACTTGATTCTTCACTTGCAACAAACCTACTACCAACTTGTACTCCATCGGCACCTAAAACCATCGCTGCCAACATTCCTTTGCCATTTGCAATACCTCCTGCAGCTATTAATGGAATAGTTAATTGGTCTTTGACCATAGGAATTAATGTAAAAGTTGTGGTTTCCTCTCTTCCATTATGACCTCCAGCTTCAAACCCTTCAGCTACAACAGCGTCTACTCTTGCTTCCTGGGCTTTCAAAGCAAATTTTACACTGCTAACAACATGAACAACAGTAATATTATGTTCCTTTAATTTAGCGGTATGTGTTTTAGGATTTCCAGCAGATGTGAAAACTATTTTCACACCTTCTTCAATAATAATTTGAATTATTTCTTCAATATTAGGATACAACATCGGAACATTAACCCCGAAAGGTTTATTGGTCGCCTTTTTGCATTTTTGAATATGTTCCCGCAAAACTTCTGGGTACATCGATCCAGCTCCTAATAATCCTAAACCACCAGCATTACTAACTGCACTAGCTAACCTCCATCCACTATTCCAAATCATTCCAGCTTGAATAATTGGATATTGAATATTGAAAAGTTGATTGATTCTATTTTTCACTATTCTTTAATTATCTTAAAACTAATTTGCTTATTATTTGAACTAATTGAAGCAATATACATTCCTGAATTTAAAGCCTCCATATTTACTGAATTCATGTCTCTTGAAATTTCAGTAGTTAAAACTTTGTTTCCTAAAATAGAATAAATTGTAAAAGTAGCATTTAAAACTCCTTCTGGGAAGGAAATGTTAATTCTTGAGAAAACAGGATTTGGATATAAAGCGAAATTAGATAACAAGAAATCATTTTCATTGCCTAATATTCCTAAAGCGTTATATGCATCTTCAAAGTTAGGTATTCCATAACCCATCTGGTCTGTTGGATTATTAAAAAGATGTGCTGATTCTCTAATTATTTGCATAATATGCCCATTAGGCACTTCTGGTCTTGATTGCCATAAACAAGTTACTAAACCAGCCATAATAGGAGAACTAAATGAAGTACCACTACTAAAGTCAACATTCCCTCCAGTACTTATTACTGCAGAACTAGCTCCTTGAGCCATAACATCTGGTTTTACTCTACCATCCACGGTTGGACCAGTAGAACTGAAAGAAACATAATTTCCATTTGAATCTACAGCCCCAATAGTCAACATCCCAGGTGAATCTCCAGGAGTCCCAACTGTTGAAAAACTACTATTACCACCATTTCCAGCAGAAGTAACTAAAATCATACCTTTATCGAATGCAATATTTGCTCCTCTAGCAGAAAAAGTAGTTTGACCATCTAGGTCTTCATAACTATGATTATAATTTGGATTATCATAACCTTGATAACCTAAACTTGTATTTACAACATCAACTCCTAAACTATCAGAACGCTCTAAAGCTTCTACCCACCAAGCCTCTTCAACTGGTGTTTCAGACGGAGCGTATTCGGTAACAAAAAAATAAAATGATGCTTGTGGAGCCGTACCTACAAATTCATCTTGTAAAAAACCACCTATATCACTTGATGTGCTAAATCCATGTGAACTAAACCCATCTACATTTTCTGTTCTAGCTTCAAAATCATAAGTTCCTAATATTCGATTTTCATCTCTCATTTTTTGAAATCCAGGATTGGTATCAATTGATGGAAAACCAGCATCTAAAACAGCTACAATCATTCCTTCCCCAGTATAATCTAATTCATGAAGATAATCACCAGAAAGCATTTCAATTTGGTTTGCTGCTGATCCATAATTATAATTAATTCGTTGACTAGCTTCCTCTAAAGCAAATTTACTTTCTATTGGCACGCCAGGGAATAAGTTTAAATCTTTATCAGCATATTCTATATTAGTCACAAAAGGAAGATCTAAAAGCACTTCAACATTAGTTTGAGAACCAATCACATAAACACAATTCATCCATTTTGATTTTGAATGAACTGTAATACCTGAAGCATTTTTAATTTGTGTAACATAATTTTCATTAACGGGGACGTCTCTTTCATCAATTGGAGTTCCTTGTAAAATTTTACGGTCAATTGCTTCTTGAGTCATAATTAAAATAGGGTCGGCTAAAGAAGCTTCAACATTTTCTTTGTCAGTAAAAAATACCCAGGCATCTTGAGATTGAGCAAAACTTTGTTGGATGCATAAAATCGTAAATGCTAGTATTAATTTTTTCATATTTATTTAAGATATTACACCACTACCTATTAATTCATCGTCTAAATACCAAGCTACAAATTGACCTTCAGTGATAGCAGATTGAGGCTTTTCAAAGATAACATAAAGCCCTGAATTAGTGGAATAAATCATTGCATTTTCAAGAGTTTGTCGATATCTAATACGAGCCATTATATGTAATGACTCACCAATATTAATTTTTAAGTCTGGGCGTACCCAGTGTGTTTCTTCTGGAAGAACTAATAAACCACTTCGATACAATCCAGGGTGACTCTTGCCTAAACCTACATAAATTACGTTTTCTTTTACGTCTGTATCTATTACAAATAAGGGTTCTGTGGTTCCTCCAACCGCTAGACCTTTTCTTTGTCCCTTTGTAAAATAATGCGCTCCCTGATGTTGACCTACAACTTTTCCTTCTTCTTTAGAATAGTTTTGCTTTTCAGAAATAAAAGCTAGTTCTTCTTCTTTAGAATTAAAAACTAAAGTTTCTCTTTTAAAACCTGAATAAGCTGAAGGGATTTCAATAATTTCCCCTTCTTTAGGTTTTAATTTTTGCTGAAGAAAATCAGGCAAACGTACCTTACCAATAAAGCAAAGCCCTTGAGAGTCTCTCTTTTCTGCAGTAATTAATTCCTGTTCTCTTGCAATTTTACGTACCTCGGGCTTTAGTAATTCACCAATAGGAAATAATGTTTTTGAAAGTTGTTCTTGTGCTAATTGACATAAAAAATAAGATTGATCTTTATTAGAGTCTTTGCCAGCTAATAACTGGTAGGTCTCTTTGTTATTTTTAACAAGAGTTCCTTTTCTACAATAATGACCAGTTGCTACATAATCGGCACCCAAATCTAAGGCAATTTTCAAAAAAACATCAAATTTTATTTCACGATTACATAATACATCGGGATTGGGGGTTCTACCCATTTTGTATTCCCGAAACATATAATCTACAATTTTCTCTTTGTATTGTTCACTTAAATCAACCGTTTGAAAAGGTATCCCTAACTTTTCTGCTACCAACATGGCATCATTACTATCATCTAACCAAGGACATTCGTTAGAAATGGTTACCGAATCGTCATGCCAGTTTTTCATAAAAAGACCTATTACTTCATAACCTTGTTCCTTTAAAAGATACGCGGCAACACTTGAATCTACACCTCCTGAAAGCCCTACTACAACACGCTTTTTCATAAAATAGTTTAAGAAATGCAAAGATACATTTTTTGCCTTAGAATAATATTCAATATCGTGCTACAAAAAAAGTATTGATTAAATATTAACAAAAATTTATAAAACAACATAATTTTTTTGTTTAATAAATCATTAGTTTTGTTGGACAATTAATTTAAATTAAAATAAATAATGAATTACACAAAAATTTTAAAAACAATTAGCCTAGCTTTCGTATTGCTATTTACATTTACTTCTTGTAATAATGACGATGACAATGCGTCAACACCACAAGAAAAAAATATTGTAGAACTAGCTTTAGAAACTTCAGAATTAAGTTCTTTAGTAGCTGCTTTAACTGCTGCAGATGGAGATTTAGTTAATGTACTACAGGGCGATGGCCCTTTTACTGTATTAGCACCAACGAATGCTGCGTTTACAGCATTTTTAAATGCCAATGACTTTGCGTCATTAAACGATGTTCCTACCGATGTATTATCTCAAGTGTTATTAAACCATGTGATTATGGCTGATATTACTTCTAGTGATTTAGTAACATTAGGTTCAGGTTATGCTGCAGGTAGCGCAACTAATGCTAGTGGAGATAACATAAGTATTTATTTTAATACTTCGAATGGTGTAAGGTTTAACAATACAGCTTCTGTATCGACTGCAGATATTGATGCTTCAAATGGAACTATACATATTGTAGATGCAGTTATAGGTTTACCAGATATTGTAGATCATGCGATAGCAAATTCAGAATTTTCAAGTCTAGTTGCTGCCTTAGGAGCTGCAGATGGTAACTTAGTTAGTGCATTACAAGGCGATGGTCCTTTTACAGTTTTAGCACCAAACAATGATGCATTTACTGCATTTTTAGACGGCGCTCCATTAGGAGGTGTAGATACTGCTGTATTATCACAAATTTTACTAAACCATGTTATTTCAGGAGCTATTAAAGCAGAAGATTTAACAAATCAAGGTGCTGGATATCCTAAAACTTTAGCAACAGGTGCAGGCGGAAATTCAATGAGCATTTACTATAACACTTCTGATGGGGTTAAATTTAACGGAATATCTTCTGTTATTCAAGCAGACGTTGTAGGTACAAATGGGATTATCCACGCGGTAAATACTGTTATTGACATTCCTACGGTAGTGACATTTGCTGCTGCAGATCCTAATTTCTCAACTTTGGTTACAGCTTTAACTGAATTAACACCAAATACTGATTTTGTAAGTATCCTTTCAAGAACTGAAGCAGGTAGCACTGTAGATGAAGTTAATCCTGACTTTACAGTATTTGCTCCAACAAATGATGCTTTTGCTGCATTAGAAGCTATTCCTGGAGAAACTGTTTTAACTCAAGTTTTATTACACCATGTTATTGGTGAAGCGAATATAGTTTCAGGTAACTTAAATAATCCTGGAGATACAACTGCTGCAACATTACAAGGAGATAATATCACAATTACATTACCAGGTGGTGGAGATATCATTGCTACTATCACTGATGGTTCGGGTGTTTCGGATATAGGTATTATAGCAGTAGATGTACAAGCAGGTAACGGAGTTATACATGTTATAAATAAAGTAATGATTCCAAACCTATAATATCAAAATAAAGTATTTTTATTTATAATACTTTGTTTCGAAAAGAGATCTCATTTTTTAAATGAGATCTCTTTTTTTTTAATAGTTTTTTACCCTTTAAATACTTGGAATTTTTTTTAATTTTTAGGTTAATATTTTGGAAAAAATTCTTCTTTAACAAATACTCCTTCTTCATAAGTTTTCCAGACACCGTTCTTTTTTCCATTTTTATAAGCTCCTTCTAGCACTATATTTCCTAGAGCATCATAATATTTTGCCTCACCCTGCAGTTCGTTATTTAAATAGTTAAGGTTTTTTAAGATAATTCCAGTTAGCGAATAATAAATATTCTTTCCTTCTTTAATACCATTACTATAATTTATTTCTTCCGCCAAAACATTAGTTTTATAAAAGGTAGATTTTTTACCATTCAGTTCTCCATTATTATAATTTTCATTCGTCATAATAATCTTAGTCCCATTATGATAATATATCCAAAGCCCAATTCTTACTTTCCCTTTCATATTTCCTTCGCTAATAAGCTTTCCCTTTTCAGAAAAGTACTTCACCTCTGAAATAACATCATTTTCATTAAATAATTTTGTCATTGAAGGAGTTGTTTCGCATTCTTCACAATAAAATTTAAAGACTCCTATTTCTTTACCATGATCAAATTCACCTTCATATCGAACTTGTTCAGAATCTGTAAAATTCTTTTTCCAAATTCCATGACGTTTTCCTTGACTATCTAATTTATTGATTTCATTTTGAGAAAAACCAACTGATGTCGATATTATAAAACTGAAAAGAAATAAAATACTTATTTTCATATTTCTAAATTTAATGCTTTTATGGTACTATACTGTTAGCTATTAGTCAACTCCTTGAGTGTTAAAAAAACTTTAACAAGCTCTATTTTATATTTAACGTTTAAAAACTTAAAACTATTGAATTTTTTCTGATTTTATCATTAAATTTTTTGCAAAAAAAAACTCCCAAAAGGGAGTTTTAAAATTATTTTTTTCCTTTCTTTTTCTGCTCCTCAGCTTGTTCCATCATTTCAGACATTTTCTTCTGAAACTTATTCTGTTTTTTAGGTTTCTTTTTATTCTCCTGAATTCTAGCGTGAATTTTATCATCGTCGATTATAAAATTCTTGATCACTAACATAATACCAATCGTAATTAAGTTTGAAACAAAATAATACAAGGAAAGACCTGATGCATAATTATTAAAGAACACCAACATCATTAATGGTGACAGATACATAATAAATTTCATATTAGGCATTCCTTCTTGTTGTTGCATAGATTGACCAGTGGTCATCATCATATAAATAAATATTGCTATCGATGCTAGTATTGGAAATAAGCTAACGTGATCACCGTAAAATGGAATGTAAAATGGTAATTCTGCTACTACATCAAAACTTGAAAGGTCATCAGCCCAAAGGAAACTTTTTTGACGCAAGTCGAATGCTGTTGGAAAAAAAGTAAACAAGGCATAGAATACAGGTATTTGTAATAATGCAGGTAAACAACCTTTTAATGGACTGGCCCCAGCTATTGTTTGAAGTTTCATCGTTTCTTGTTGAATCTTCATTTTATTACCCTTAAACTTTACTTTTATCTCATCCAATTCTGGCTTCAAAACTTTCAGTTTTGCTTGAGATAAATACTGTTTGTATTGAACTGGTGATAATGCTAATTTTATTAATATGGTTAACATAATAATTGCTATACCAGCAGGTAAGAATCCACTTAAAAAAGCAAACAATGGAATGACTAAATATTTATTCAAAAAACCAAAAATCCCCCAACCTAATGGCATCGCTTCATCTAAGTTTCTATCGTAAGATTTAAAAACTTGATAATCTGTAGGCCCATAATACATATTCATATCATAAGAAAGGCTACCCGATTTTGGCTCTAAAAGCATTCTTGCTCCATACTTTTTAGTATATAACGTATCCACCTCTTCGTCTTTGACTAAATCTATTGAACTCAATGCAACCTCTTTAAAAGCAGTATCGGTTAACAACATAGAACTAAAAAAATGCTGACGGAAGTTCATCCAAGTTACATCTTTTTCTAATTCGTCATCATCTGAAGCTGGAGATAATTTACTGTGTTTCTCTCCATTTTCATATTCATAAGTTAAACGAGAATATCTGTTTTCGTAAGAAATACTTTTAGCGTGGCGATACCCAATAAAATTCCAATCTAAATAAATAGGTTGAGAAGTATTGATCACGTTTTCTAAACCTTGAGTTTTAATACTAAATCCTAACATATAATCATTAGGAATTAACTCGTAACGGTATTCAATAAAATCATTCCCTGAAGTTTTCAACTTCATCGAAAGCACTTTATTTTCTCCATTATTTGAAACTGATGGTTCAAAATATAAATCCTGAGAATTCAACAACCTGTTTTCTGCTGAAAATTGAAGGTTTAAAGAAGAGTTCCCATCTTTAATTAAATAAACTGGAGATCCATCATAGATGGTATGTTCTTTTAATTTTGCTTCAACAATATATCCACCTTTATTACTTACTGTTAATTTTAAAACTTCATTTTCAATTACAGTAGTTGCATTGGTAGCTGAAGGAAGTGTACCTGAATAAGCAAAAGAACCTAATCTATTTTGAAGTTTTGACAATCCAAGCGAATCTCCAAAACTCGCAACAGATAATCCGGTTGTTGCTTTTTCTAATAAAATATCTTTTTGACTAAGAACTTCAGTAGTTCTATTATCGTTCTCTATTTGTTCGGTTTTTTCCTTTTCAGCTTGTTGAGCTTCTAATTCTTCAGGAGTTGGTGAATTTTGCCAAAGCATATAAAGTAGAATACCACCTATTAATAAAAAACCTACGATAGTATTTACATCAAATTTCTTTTCTTCCATAGTATAATCCTAAATAGTGTTTAGGAAACTTAATTAATTATTTATCTTGAATTGAATCTGTTAAAGAGAATCAATTATTTTCAGAATATCATTTTTCAAATATCCTACCTTTTTTTTAATATCGACAAATTGTCGTATTAATTATTTTTCAAATGCTCGTTGGCAGCTTTTACAAAGGACACAAACAATGGGTGTGGACTTGCAACCGTACTTTTATATTCTGGGTGGTATTGCACTCCAACAAACCAAGGATGATTTTCAATTTCAACAATTTCTACCAATCCTGTTTCTGGATTTACACCAGTTGTTTTAAGCCCTGCTACTTCTAATTGTTCTCGGTATTCATTATTATACTCATAACGATGCCTATGACGCTCTTCAATTGTTTTAATATTATATGTTTTACCTACAATACTGTCTGCTACTAAATCGCATTTCCAAGCCCCCAAACGCATCGTACCTCCTTTATCTGTAATGTGTTTTTGTTCGTCCATTAAACCAATTACAGGATGAGGAGTGTTTTTATTCATCTCGGTAGAATTAGCTTCTTTTAGTCCAAGTACATTTCTTGCGTATTCTATTACTGCCATTTGCATACCCAAACAAATTCCTAAAAAAGGAATTTTATTTTCTCTTGCATATTGCACCGCATCTATCTTACCTTCAATTCCTCTTTCTCCAAAACCTGGTGCTACTAAAACACCGTGCAATCCTTCAAATTTTTCGGCAACATTAGTTGCATTGATATACTCCGAATGAATAGAAACCACTTTTACCTTTACTTCATTTTCTGCCCCTGCATGAATAAATGATTCCAAAATGGATTTATAAGAATCTTGTAACTCCACATACTTCCCTATTAGACCAATTTTAATCTCACTCTTAGGATTTTTATGTCTTTTCAAGAAACTATTCCAATGCTCTAGATCTGGAGTTCCATGATCACTTAAATTTAATTTTTTTAAGGTGATGGTATCTAATCCTTCTTCCAACATTAAATTAGGCACATCGTAAATAGTGGATGCATCTATAGACTCTATAACAGCTTCCTGACGTACATTACAGAACAAAGCCAGTTTACGTTTAATATCCTCTGACAAATGATACTCCGTTCTACAAACCAAAATATCTGCGTTGATACCACTTTCCATTAAGGTTTTTACAGAATGCTGTGTTGGTTTTGTTTTTAATTCACCTGCAGCCTTTAAAAAAGGAATTAATGTTAAATGAATTACTAAGGCATTGTTATCTCCTAACTCCCATTTTAATTGACGTACCGCTTCAATATATGGTAAAGACTCAATATCACCAACAGTACCACCAATTTCAGTAATAACTATATCAAAGTCTCCAGTATTTCCTAGAAGTTGTATTCTGTATTTAATTTCATTGGTAATGTGTGGGACTACTTGTACTGTTTTCCCAAGAAATTCACCTCTACGTTCTTTTTGAATAACACTTTGGTAGATTTTTCCTGTAGTAACATTATTAGCTTGTGAAGTAGGAACATTTAGAAAACGCTCGTAATGGCCTAAATCTAAATCTGTTTCTGCACCATCATCGGTAACATAACATTCTCCATGTTCATATGGGTTTAATGTTCCTGGATCCACATTTATGTAGGGATCTAATTTTTGAATAGTTACTCTATACCCTCTAGCTTGCAGTAATTTAGCTAAAGATGCTCCTATGATTCCTTTTCCTAAAGAAGAGGAAACTCCGCCCGTAACGAATATGTACTTTGTAGTGTTCATTTGTCCTTATTATACGGGATGCGAATATAACGCTTTATTGCCGAAGCAAGCGAGTAAATAATAAGAAACAAATCTAAATTTGAAGATTTTTAATAAAAGTAAGAATGAAGTATCTTATTCCTCTATTTACGAATGAGTTTTAAGATTAAACCTTCCAGTCCATTTATCTTAATTTCGTCCATTTCCTGCATCATTCTTCCTAATTTACCGTCTGGAAATCCTTTTCGTTTGTACCAAACATAATAATACTCAGGAATTTTCACCAAATAATAACCTTTGTATTTACCAAAGGGCATTTTATAATTAGCCAATTCAATTAAATGATTGGGGTTAAAGTTATTTCCAACGTTCATAAGCCACTAATTGTTGAGCAACATACGTTTCCCAATCCAATTCTTTTTCTTTGTTTTTTGAATGATCCGATTCGCTATCAAATTTACGCTGCATTTTGACACGGTCATCCTCTGTTTGGTAGAATAGCGCTTCTAACTCTTTTTTCATATGGTTAGAAAATTGAGTCTCATCAATACGTTTGTTAAAGATCCGTTTATATAATTCTGAAATATCGAAATGGGTTTGTTCGTGCTTTAAAACATAATCACTAGCATCATTTTTACTATACCAAGATTTTTGTGGATAAAAATTACAAGCCACAATAACTTTAATATTTTTTTTACCGTTTACTTCTCTATAAGAATAGGAATAAGAAATTCCCGAACTCGTACTTGCAATAAAACCAGTTCCCGAAGCAGTTGTTGCTTTAAAATCTGACCATTGCAATTGGTAATCATAGCTCCATTCAATCTTCTCTTCTTCCATGGAAGGAGAAAAAAAATGAGCCGATAGAAATAAAAATATTGAAATTATTTTCATCCGTAAAAATTATGGAAAGTCAACTTATTCGACCACTTCCAATTCTAATTCCTTATTGTATTTCATGATATAAAAAGCTTGATTTTTATATCCTGAATTTCGCTTATAAGAATATTGAAACTTGTTTTCAACATACTCTGTTTTAATTTCACTAATAGAAGCTTCCTCAAGAGTTTCTGCATTAGCTAATCTTAATAATACATCGTAGGTAACATCAAAACCTTTAATCGCATAACTATTAGGCATCACACCATATTTGTTTTTATAACTCACTAAAAAAGGAGTCATCAACTCATAATCGTAATGCTTATTTGAGGACGGATACGTGAAATTTAAATTTGCTAAATGCATATTCGATACATCATTATAATCAAAAGCCCTGGATTTATTAATTGCAAAAAGTCTAATTTTATTTTTCCCAACCTCAACATAGTCTCCATTTAATATAAGCTCAGGAAGTCCATTTAAAAGACCCACCACATTACTTACCAAAATCGGGTTATCGGATTCTAAAATTACCCAATTTTCTTTGAACTTATCCAAATGCTTTTTAATGTCTTCTAGGTATAAATAATTTCCTTTTTCAGGAACTATGGTTTTAGCGGTTGGAATTGCAGCCATAATAACACCTTTTTGTTTGGTCCACTCTTTACCGGTAATTACAATCACATTTATAGAGTCTACACGCTTCTTAATATATTCCAACATCGCATTTCCCATCATTTCGTTGGAAGGTATCGTCTGATATAAATTAGGATACTCTTTCAGTTTCACCTTGCTCAGCGGTGAAAAAACTGGAATATTTTGTGATTGCAAGCTAGCTGCTGCTTTTTCAATGTTTTTACTTAATAAAGGGCCTATTACAGCATCTATAGCACTAAAATCATTTGAATTAATAATTTGCGTTACTTTTGAAGGTTTTCCATCGGTGTCATAGGTATTAATCTCCGTAGAAATACCTTTATCTTTTGCAAATTCTGCCGCCATTAACACACCACTATAAAAATCGATTGCCGCTCTTAAAGTTCCATCCGTTTTTAATAGGCCGGTATTTACATTTAAGGAGTCTAAATCTATCCGATCCAATTTAAAAGGAAGCATTACTGCTAGTTTCTTTGTACTAGTATTTACGATATAATCCTCTAAATTAATGGCATCAAATTTTTCTCCATCAATAACATTGATGGATTTAGGAATTTTTAAAATCATCCCTTCTTTTAAACCTTCACTAGCATAGGGATTTAAATCAATAATTTCTTCTTGGCTAAGTCCAAACTTTACTTTTAATCTAAAAAAACCTTCTTTTGGCAATACTTCATAATACTCAAATTCATCATCTTCTATAATGGTCGTATCGGTTGAAATTATTTTTTTAGGCACTTTTATTTCTTCTCCAATATTAAGGCTTTCACCCATCATAGGATTTAACAATTCTAGTTCAGCTATTGTAATACCATACTTTCTGGCAACACCATACTTAGTTTCTTTAGGAAGTACCGTGTATTTTGTGATCGTATCATTTACTGCTAAAATTACCTCAGTAATTGTATTTGTAGATTTAAAAATAGGAATATAGATTCGTTCTCCTTTTTTAACGTCCCTAGCGTATAAATCTTTATTGTACTTTTTAATCAGATCTTCTGTTATGTTATACTTTAAAGCAATACTTTTTAAAGACTCTCTTCTTTTAACTCGATGCTTTTTTGTAGAAATCGTAACTTCTTCACCATCAATTGGCAAAATTAAAACCATTCCCGTTTTTATAACATGCCTTACATCGGGGTTTAATTGATAAATAGTCTCTTCTGAAGTATTATATTTTTTTGAAATACTATAAACCGTCTCTCCTTTTTCTACAATATGACTTTGGTAGTTATTTTGAGCAAATACGTTGCTCGCAAATAAGACAAAGAATAGCATTAAAAATAACTTCTTCATTAGTTAATGGTTTTGGAATACATAAGATTAATCAAAAATGATTCCCTTTTAGTTTGGTTTATTCCCATTCGATAGTTGCAGGTGGTTTAGAGCTAATATCATACACTACTCTATTAACGCCTTTTACTCTATTTATTATATGATTAGATGTTTCTTGTAAGAATTTATAGGGTAAATCCACCCAATCTGCTGTCATACCATCGGTAGATTCTACCGCACGTAAAGCAACTACTTTTTCGTAAGTACGTTCGTCACCCATTACTCCAACACTATTTACAGGCAGTAACATTGCTCCTGCTTGCCATACTTTATCGTACAAATCCCATTTTTTTAGTCCATCAATAAAAATAGCATCTACCTCTTGTAAAATTCGCACTTTTTCAGCGGTAACATCTCCTAAAATACGAATTCCTAAACCAGGTCCTGGAAAAGGATGTCTTCCTAATAAGTTAGCGTCAATCCCCATTTGAGCTCCTACTCTTCTCACTTCATCTTTAAAAATCATTCGCAATGGCTCTACTATTTTCAATTTCATAAAGTCTGGCAATCCACCTACATTATGATGTGATTTAATAGTAGCTGAAGGTCCGCCAGTAGCCGAAACACTTTCAATAACATCTGGATAAATAGTTCCTTGTGCCAACCAATGTACATCTTCTACTAAATGCGCTTCATCATCAAATACTTCAATAAAAACTCGACCAATGGCTTTACGTTTTAACTCAGGATCACTAATTCCTTTTAATGCATCTAAAAAACGATCTGATGAGTCTACTCCTTTTACATTTAATCCCATATGTTCATATTGATCCAACACCGATTGGAATTCATTTTTACGAAGCAATCCATTATTTACAAATATGCAATATAGATTTTTCCCAATGGCTTTGTGTAATAAAACAGCTGCTACAGTAGAGTCTACACCACCGCTTAAACCTAATACTACTTTATCGTTTCCAATTTTTTCTTTTAATTCTGAAACTGTGGTATCTACAAAAGCAGCAGGTGTCCAGGTCTGTGCTACCTTGGCAATTTTTACTAAAAAGTTTTCCAATATGTTTTTTCCGAAGGTTGTATGGTACACTTCTGGGTGAAACTGAATTGCATAAGTATCTTCACCCTCTATACGATAAGCTGCATTGACTACGTCCTTAGTACTTGCTAAACGAACGGCATTTTCTGGAAGTTTTGCGATGGTATCACTATGACTCATCCAAACTTGACTGTCTTTTTCTACGCCTTCAAATAAAGTTTCATTTTCTGAAACTTCTGAAAGATTCGCACGTCCATATTCTCTAATATTAGAAGGCTCTACACTACCGCCATTAAAATGCGCTAAGTATTGCGCACCATAACAAACCCCTAACAAAGGTTTATGTGATTTAATTTGAGATAGATCTGGATGCGGAGCATCTTCAGCACGAACCGAAAAGGGACTTCCCGATAAAATGACTGCTTTAAAACTATCTAGGTTGCTTGGAATTTTGTTGTATGGGTAAATTTCGCAGTAAATATTTAACTCTCTTACACGTCTTGCAATAAGCTGTGTATACTGTGAGCCAAAATCTAAAATAAGGACATTGTTTTGCATCCGCAAAAATAAGCTAAAAAATTATTTTGATTCGTTGTTTTAAGAATTTTTTCCTGTCTAAATTTTCTTGACAAATAGGGGCTTTTCCTCCTTTAATTAGGGGTTTTTTTCCCTTTCCTTATACCACTAAAAGTAGTACATTCATTTAACAATTGATAATGACAATTAAAATACACGTTATCAAATGACATTGGCGGATAAAAGTTAATAATTTATTGATAGAAGAAGTTGACGGTAATTACCAACCAAAAAAACTTTAGCTATGAAAAATAAAACGACACTGATTGCATTATTTTTATTTCAATCATTATTATTATCACAAATTACAGATTTAATAACTAATCTTCCAACAGGAATGAATGGTGGTATATTAGATTTAGTAATAAAAGATAATTCTCTTTATTTTACTTCATTTGGAGAAAAATAAAACTCTGCGAATTGGACTTAACAGATTACTCCTACAAGGTAATTTATACATTCACTAAAAAACCTTTTAGTTTGTTTTTAGATAACGAACTATTATATGTTGGTTGTCATCAAGACGACAGTACTTATTTTATTAAATTGTCAGACTCAACCTTATCAACTACATTAATTACTAACATATTTGATGCAACACAAAAAAGCGATAATGCAAAGCACAAAACAATAATAAAATAACTACTAGTACCACCATATATATGATTTTAACTTTAGTATATTCTAGGATAAAACAACTTCTTCAGAAAAAACAACCGAGACGAGACACCTGATACCAGAAAGAAGAAACCAAAGATAAAATCGCAATAAATATAAATCCATATAACATCAAGAAGTTTCTATTCGGCTATACTAAACTGCTATTCATCGAAATATACCGTAAAAGGTACTCTTATGGAAGTAAGTTTGTATTATGATTTTAGTAAGCTATAGACAATTAATATTTGTCATTGCTTAAGGCTTTTATCTATAGTTAGGTTAAAAAAATATGAGTTATAATAGTTTAAGCGTTACGTAAATGAACATCTAAGAACAAAAGTACACTAGATTTAATTTAAAAATCATGAAATTATGAGTAAACCTTCGTATAAAGAATTGGAAAAGGAGCTCATTGCATTAAAAACAAATGTCTTTGGTTCTTCGCAAGAACTACCATATAAAAAGTTCTTTGATAATATGGCAGACATGGTTGATGTTATAGAGCTTATTTATGATGAAAATGGACAACCCATCGATTTCTATATCCGGGTAATAAATATTTCATTCGCAAAGTTTTTTGGCAAAACCCAGGAACAATTATTAAATAAGAAAATATCCTCGATTGTAGACCATATAGAAGACAATTGGTTCACTTCTTTTGCTAGTGTTGATAAAACAGGAGAGGAAGTTAGATTTAAGAGTTATGGCGCCGCATATGACAAGTTTTATCACGTTACCGCATGGAAATTTTCCAAAAATAGAGTTGGAGTTTCCATATCAGACATTACCATAACTGAAAGGGCTAAAATTAAATTAAAAAAAAATCTTAAAAAAGAAAAAGAAGTGCGCGCTAAAACTGAGCGCTTACTAAAAGAAAAGAGTATAGAATTACAAAAAAACATTCATACTTTAAATATTACTAATGAAGAACTTTCTAATCAAAACGAAGAGAAAGATAAACGAACAAATGAATTAGCCGATATTAAAGTTGAACTGGAACAGCAAAATAGTTGTTTAAATAAAGCTGCTATCGTTTCTGAAACTGACGCTGATTTTAATATTACTCTTGTGAACGACAACTTTTGTAAACTTTACGGATATCATAGAGAAGAATTAATTGGTCAAAATCATAGAATATTAAAGAGCGGAAAACAACCTGAAGTCTTTTTTACTGATATGATCTCAACTATTAGTTCTGGGAAAGTGTTTAAAGGAGAAGTATTGAATAAGGAAAAAGGAGGACAACTTTATTGGATGGACATAACAATTATGCCTTTTAAAGATCTAAATGGAAATATAATTAAATATGTCGCTATTATGTTTGATGTCAACTCCCAAACTTCGCAAAAAAAAGCCCTTTTAAAACAAGCA
>CAJXEB010000027.1 GCA_913052585.1 uncultured Flavobacteriaceae bacterium
AAAACTCTTTTTAGTTACGACCTCTACAATTCTTCCTAAAATAGCTTGATTTTTTCTAAATACAGAACTCAATGCCCACCGATTTCATTTTACGTCATTAATTACTTAATTTAACGACGTGAAAAAAATTTTAGCCCTTTCGCTATTGTTAATTCTTAGCTGTTCTAAAGAGGATAACTCTTCTTTAATAGCTCAATATGAACAACAGATATTAAGTTTAAATAATCAAATAACATCTATTAATAATCAAGTTTCTAATCTAACTAATCAAGTAGCTTTAATAACTGAGAGTAACAATAATTTATTAGTTGAAAATGCTAATTTGTTAACTGAAAATGCCGTGCTAACTTCTCAAATTGCTTCTCAAAATTCTAATATTAACAGCCTACAGGACGATTATGACTCAATTTTGGATTTGTATAATGAATTACAAAATTCTTATACAGCTCTCCAGGAATCCTTTAACTCTCTAAGTACGAATAATGAAACGCTTACTGCATTGAATTCAACGTTAACATCTTCAAATAATACACTCACTCAACAAGTTGCAGACCTTACATCTCAAGTAAATGCTCTTCAGGAAAGTTTAGCAGCCGCAACAGAGACTGCAACAGAGGAGACTACAACAGAGACTACAACAGAGGAGACTACAACAGAGACTACAACCACAGAAACAGAAACAGAAACAGAGACAGAAACTACCTCAACAGAGTCAACAACTACTTCATATCAACTTACAATTAACTCAAGTAATGGAGGGAGTACTTCTATAGGGTCTGGAACATATAATTCTGGTCAGGAAGTTTCCGTTACTGCTAATTCTGAAGCTGGTTATAGATTTACTGGTTGGACTGGAGATTTAACTTCAACAGACCAATCTATTTCAATTACTGTTGATTCAAATAAAACGATTACCGCAAATTTTCAATTAGTTATTTACTTGGATTCAAATGGAATAACACTGAAAACTGGTCTAGATATTCCAGAAGGAACACAAATAGAATATAATGGTAATACTTACACAGTTGTTAGTGAAAGCACACTCCGAGATAAGATTAACAATAATGAAGATGTCACAAAGGTTCTTACCACAAGAGTAACTGATATGAGTACAATGTTTGAGGATAATGCGAATTTCAATCAAGATATATCTACTTGGGATGTCTCAAATGTTACTGATATGAGGTCGATGTTTTATAGAGCCCCGAGTTTCAATCAATCAATTGGTAACTGGGATGTATCTAGTGTTACTATTATGGATAGGATGTTTGGAAGTGCAGGAGATTTCAATCAGGATATTTCATCTTGGGATGTTTCAAATGTTACTAATATGTATGAAATGTTTCTTTCTGCAAATGATTTCAATCAAGACTTAAGCAATTGGAATGTTATTAATGTAACAGTCTGCTCAGGTTTTTCATTGGCAGCAAATTCTTGGGCTCTGCCAAAGCCAAACTTTACAAACTGTACCCCCTGATTGATTTTTTCTAAAAGAATTAGATATTCAAATTCATATTTATTTATAAATCCTGTAAAGTATTACTATTATTGAGAGCCGATACCGAGAGTTGAACTCGGGGCCTCTTCCTTACCAAGGAAACGCTCTACCCCTGAGCTATATCGGCAGTTCTGGGTCAAGGTTAATCTAACTAGTAAATAGAATATACTGCCTCCCTAAAATCATTCTGAATATCCTGACTATAATCTCTAGCTCTAGTCATGAATAGACCAAAGAGATTTTTTTCATTATCAATCCAGAAATGAGTATTGTGGTAACCTGACCAACCATAAATTCCTTTTGATGAGTTCCTTCCATCTTCCTTCGGATCTTCAAGAACAAATAAAGAGAATGCATTATAAAAGCCATCCTCTCCATCAGAATGTTTTTCTGTCATTATATCAATGCTATTTTTTGAAATTATTCTCTGACCTTGCAATTCTCCTCCATTCAATAACATTTTACAAAATTTTGCATAATCTTCAAGTGTTGACACTAACCCTTCTCCGCCAAAATAAGCATGATTATCTATTTCATAGTGAAGTTCATCATAAGAGTTTGTAAACTCTTTTATTGATCTAGAATTTAAATATAATGGTTGAAATTTATTTCTATCTTCAGTTGTTAAATAAAATTTAGTATTCATCATATCAAGCGGATCAAATATTCTTTCCTTTAAATATTTATAAAAACTCTTTTTAGTTACGACCTCTACAATTCTTCCTAAAATAGCTTGATTTATTCCATAAACGTATTGAGTTCCAGGCTCATACTCTAAAGGTTCTTTAGCAACATCTTCAACAAAATCTTTTAGATTATCATATTTCTCATGGGAAATATATCTACCCATAGATTCCCCAGGTTGCAGTCTATATATCTTCCAATTATAATATTTGTAACCCGATCTGTGTGTCATTAAATGAATAATTTTTAAAGGATTATCACAGTCGTAAATCTGGTCAACCATTCCTTTACATTTGATATTTTTAAAGCTTGGAATATAGTCTGATACATTATCATTAAAATCTATTAAGCCATCCTCGAAAAGAGTCATCATTGCAACTGTTGTTATTGGTTTAGACATAGACCAAACAGGAAAGATAGTATCATCATTAATGTTCTTATCTCCATCCTTTTCAGAATTAACGACTTGTTTATAAATTATTTTATCATCCTTAAACACCATAGCAACATTTGAACCAGTAGTTTCATCTTCAATAAGTTGCTTTTGAAATTTATAAATGGCGTTGTTCTCACTTTTATTATTTGACTGGCAAGAAACCAATATCAATGTAAGTGATAAGTAAATTAATTGAACTTTTGATAATTTAAAGAATTTTTTCATGTTGAAGATTGAATTTATTTGAGCGGGAGACGAGGGTCGAACTCGCGACATTCAGCTTGGAAGGCTGATGCTCTACCAACTGAGCTACTCCCGCATTAATTTGTGGGGAGAGCAGGATTCGAACCTGCGAAGTTAAAAACAACAGTTTTACAGACTGCTCTCGTTGGCCACTTGAGTATCTCCCCTAAAATCAAAATTTCAAAGAGCCGATGGAGGGACTCGAACCCACGACCTGCTGATTACAAATCAGCTGCTCTAGCCAGCTGAGCTACATCGGCTTTCGGCTTACTTTTTACTTAAAAAAAGCCCATTATTTCTAACGGACTGCAAATGTATATAAATTATCTTTTTTACAAAACTTTTTTTAAGAAATATTCTTAATATTTTTCACTTTATTTACTTTTCTTCATTTTACCCTTTATAAATAAGACTTTTACAAAATTAATATTTTTTATTTTATTAAAAAAAGATTCTGTAAACCTTATTATTATGCATTTCAATGCTTATTTCGGCACTATTTTACTTCGAATTTCTCGGATGAGCGTTTTTATAAACTTGTTTTAACTTAGAAATACTGTTATTTGCATAAATTTGAGTGGATGCTAAACTAGAGTGCCCTAATAACTCTTTTACCGACTTTATATCTGCTCCTTCATTTAACATATGTGTTGCAAATGAGTGCCTTAATATATGAGGGCTTCTCTTTACTTTCTCTGATGCTTTACTAAAGTAGTTATTAATCACCCTGTAAACTAATGTCTCATATATCTTTGCTCCTTTTTCAGTTAGAAACAAATAATGTATATCTTTAATAGAACTCAAACTCTTTCTGCACTCTAAATAGGAAGCAATCGTATTTAATACGGATGGCAATAAAGGGATTATTCGTTCTTTATTTCTTTTACCAAGTACTTTTATCGTTTTTTGAGAATCTGAAATATCATTTAATTTTAAATTAACCAACTCACCACGTCTTATTCCTGTAGAATAAAAAAGCTCTACGATTAACTTATTCCTTAAACCTACAAAACTATCTTCCTCTTTTAATATCTCTAAAACATTATCTATTTCTTTTTCTGAAAATGGGACTTGCAATTTTTTAGCTGTTTTTAGCACCTTATGTTTTGCTAAAGGACTTACTTCTAAATCTCCTATCTTTAAAAGAAACTTATAATAGGTTCTTAAAGAAGAAACTTTACGATTAATAGTGCTGTTAGAAATTCCGTCGTCTACTAATTTCACAATCCAACTCCTAATTATAGCATAACTAACATTATTAATTTCTGAAAAATCAAATTCTGATGAAGCAAATTCCCGAAACCCTTCTAAATCTTTGTGATAAGCTATTGAAGTATGCTTGGAGTAATTTTTCTCCAAATTAAGGTAATCAAGAAATGAAGTGAATGGCATAAAAAAATCCGTTGAAAAGTAAAATTACTGTTTTCAACGGACTTTATATTCTAAATTAATCAGAAATACTAAACTTCTTCCTGATCTCTTAAGTTTTGAATGTATTGAGCTTTTTGAATCTGCGCTCTTCTTTTTACTGAAGGCTTTGAAAACTGTTTTCTTTCACGTAACTGATTCTTAGTTCCTGTACGATCAAACTTACGCTTAAAACGTTTCAGTGCTCTATCTATATTTTCTCCTTCTTTAATTGGTATTATTAACATAACTCTTAACCTCCTCTCTTTTAGGATGGCAAAGATAAATAAGATTTTTGATTATAAATATAAGTTTTGACTTTTTTTCAAAACTTATATTCTTACTCTTTAAACAACGTTGCTCTTTTACTTAAATCTTGGACGAGTTTTTCTTCCTCTTCACTCTCTAGCAACACATTGTAATTTTCCCAGAACTCCTTATTATATGGACGTTGAATAAAAATATCATCAGACCATGGTTTTTGAAGTGCTTTTTCTATCGCTATAGAATCTTGAATTACTTCTGTAAATAGTATTTCTTGTACCGAATAATAAAACTGCTCTTCTTTTAATTTTCTCTTTTCTTCTTTCGTTTTATATAACTTATCAGTAGATCTATCCCCAACATTTACCAGTTTTGGAGTTTCATAATAATAGTAGTTAGGATACATTCTCCCATCATACTCCATATACGATATAATCAATTTATGATTATTAAGTGTTCCTAAAAGACTTTTACTTCTTCCCTTCTGTTTATCTGAGGATGCAATTAAATCGTATTCAATTTTCTTTATTGCAAAAGTGTCCCAATAAATATATATCCATCCTTTAGATTCAAATCCTTCGTTATAAATACCCTTTGTATTTAATCCCACAAAATCAAATCCTTTTTTAATTTCTATTTTATATATTTTTCTGTCATTATCTACTAAAATAGTATCAATTTTAAATTGATGATTATCAAGTATGTTCTCCCCAAATAATGAATTTTTCATATTAGAATTTCTCACTAAATTCAATTTACCTTTAAATAGAAATCCTAATCCATTTATCCGTTCATCATTCCATTTAATAGCTTCAATTAGGGATGCTGTTTTTATAGTATCTCTACGAAGTTGCTTTGACGACATTTTAAAATTACTAGAAGTATTTCTTAAATATGAAGAGTAAGCAAACAAACTATCTACATCACGTAAATCGTAACTCTTTCTATTTTGGTCTACATTAATTTTTAGATTTCTCTTAGAACCTGAAGCATAACTAGAATCATATAAGGTAATTGCACTTTCTATAAGCCACTTGTATTCCTTTACATTACGTTCCTTGTGCCTTAAAAAACCTTTTTGCATAAATGGCTCTTCAGGTAAATTATCTGGAAGTTTTTCAATAGCTTTTAAAACAACATCATTTCCTGTTTTTGGCCTTGTATCTGCTATTATTAAAATCTCATCTAAAGATGCAATGTCCTCTTCAAGAAATATATCCTCGTCATTTACAAATTCATTAACAAGAATTTTAAAACTCTTAAATCCTATAGAAGATATTACTAAGGTATCGTTCTCTAATCTTTTGGGCACAGAAAGCACAAATTTACCGTCTACATTACTAACAGAACCAATAGTAGAATTTTCTATATAGATACTTGCATTTTCTAAAGGCAGATATGTTGTAAAATCAACAATTTTACTTTTTAGTTCAACTTGAGAAAAAGCATTTAATGAGCAAATAAGAAATAATATAAGGGATAAACGTTTTAAATAACTAGGGGTCATATTGTATAATTTGTATTTAATAACAATCTTCAAAATTTATGCCACCGATTTATAAACCTTTCTATCATCATTTTAGCGATAATTTTGAAGGATTTTCGCTAAAACACTAAATAGTATTAGGTCGCTGGCTTATAATCTTTTCCATCAATTACCATTTTAGCGATAATTTCTCTCAAAATTTCAGAAGTACCGCCACCAATAGGTCCTAAACGGCTATCTCTAAACATACGGGCTAATGGATAATCTTCCATATAACCGTATCCTCCTAATAACTGTAGACATTGGTATATAACATCGTCTGCCATCTTAGTTGCAGTAAGTTTAGCCATCGTAGCTTCTTTTACAACATATTCATTATCGTTTAATCTTTTAACGGTGTTATAATTAAAAGTTTTACATACTTCAATTTCACTTGCCATTTGCGCAACACTATGTCTTAATGCTTGAAATGTTGAGATACTTTTTCCAAATGCATTTCTATCTTTCATATATTGTATCGCATACTCTAATGCATATTCTGCTCTTGCATGTGCATTAACTGCCATAATTAAACGTTCTAAAGCAAAATGCTGCATGATATACGGAAAGCCCATATCTGTTTCGCCCATTAAATTACCTTCAGGAATGATAACATTATCGAATGCAATTTCTGCAGTATCACTAGCTCTCCATCCTAATTTATCCAATTTAGTTGAAGAAATCCCTGGAGTATCTCTGTCCACAACAAAAATACTAATACCCTTACCGCCTTTTTCAGGTGAAGTTTTTGCCGCAACTACCAAATAATCGCTATAAACACCATTGGTAATAAAAGTTTTTGAACCATTTAAAACAAAAGTATTATCTTTTTTCGCTGCTGTAGTTCTCATACCAGATACATCCGATCCTCCAAATGGCTCTGTAATACAAAGACAACCTATTTTATCACCAGAAATACTTGGTGCTAAATATTTTTCTTTTATTTCTTGACTACCTTCTTCATCTAAATGTGTCATTGCTAAATAAGCATGAGCCCAAATATTAGCAGCAAATCCTCCAGAATTTACTTTCTGAAGTTCTTCTAAGAAAATTACGGTATAAAATAAATCTAAGTTTAATCCACCAAATTCTTCAGGATAATTGATACCGAAGAAACCCATATCACCCATTTTCTTCCAGATAAATCGTTCTACGACTCCATCTTTTTCCCATTTATCAATATGAGGAACGACTTCTTTTTGTAAAAAATCTTTTAAACTTTTTCTAAAAAGTTCGTGCTCTTCTGTAAAATACATATGCTCCATTCTTTAAAATGATTATTATCAAAATGCAGGATTGCATTGATAATTATTCAAGCTTCAAATATAACTGAATTCCTTTTAACTTTCTTTCAGTTAATCCTTCAATATTTTGTAATCCTGAAAAGCTTTCAATCTGTTCATTAAGTATTCTGTATTCCCATATTCTTTTAGCTAGATCAAATGAAATCCCTGGAATGGTAGCAATATCTGAAGCAGAAATAGCATTAAGGTTCATTTTTACGATCTCTTTTGGAGTTTTCACTGTAAACTCATTTAATACTCGATTAGCAACTTGATAATCCAATCCATAAACTCCATATAATTGAATATCATCTGTAAATCCTCCTAGTTTATTTCTATAATCTATAATCCTTTTACTAAAGGCTTTTCCTATTCCATTTACTTCTTCGAGTTGTTCTTGTGCTGCGGTATTTAGATCTATTTTTTGTTTAAATGTTTTTTCTTTATATCCTATTTTTACATACTTAGTTTTAAGCTTTGGATTGCTAATCCAATCTGGGAACTTAAAATAAGGACTTATTTTATTTAATAAAGAATCCGAAACTTTCGTAACTTTTTTAAAGTCTTTAATAGAATTCATCCATTTATTTTCTTTTCTAAAAGCTAACAACCGATCAATTTCTTCGATTGACATTCCTAACGTATATCCTTTAAAATCTGTTATAAAATTTGGATTAAAAGGGAATATTTTAGGTTTTCTAGAAGCTATTTCAATAGTTCGTAGGGAGTCTAATTCTTTTTGAATGGCAATTATTTCTTCAGAAGCTGTATCCATGATATTTTCTTCAGAAAAATCCACATAATAGTTGATCACTAAAAAGCTTGATATCAATAATATCAATAACAAAATCCCATTTCGTTGAGATCTGTTGAAAACGAAATGGGATTTAATTTCATCCATCAGAATATAGTTTTATGTTATTCTGGGGAGAATTAATGATATGTTATGAATCTATTTTTATGCTGCTTTATGAGCTTTTATAGCATCTAAGTATCTTTTTAATTGTTTTTTAACAACTGGGAATAAGAAAAATAATCCAATCATATTAGGAAAAACCATTGCAAAAATCATTGCATCAGAGAAATCCCAAATAGATTTCATACTAGCTGCTGCACCAATTACTACAAATAGTAAGAATAATAATTTATACGTTAAATCTGCAGCTTTTCCTCTACCAAATAAAAATTTCCAAGATTGTAATCCGTAATAAGACCAAGAAATCATAGTTGAAACAGCAAATAAAACCACTGCTATCGTTAAAAATATATCAGAAAACGGAATATATTGAGCGAATGCCTGAGATGTTATTCCTGCACCTTCATAAGATACTCCATCAATCATTACTCCACCAAGGCCGTCTCCACCATATTCAAAAGCACCGCCAAAGTTAAAAATAATAATTACCAATGCAGTCATTGTACAAATTACTACGGTATCAATAAACGGTTCTAATAAAGCTACTAAACCTTCAGAAGCTGAATATTTTGTTTTTACTGCTGAATGTGCAATAGAGGCTGAACCTGCTCCAGCTTCATTTGAGAATGCTGCTCTTTTAAATCCAACTAATAATACTCCAATAACTCCACCTACTCCAATCGCTTTAGGATTAAAAGCTTCCGAAACTATTAAACTAAAAGCGTCATCAATTAATGTGAAATTAGTTAATATGATATATAAACAAGCAACCAAATAAAGAATTGCCATAAAAGGAACGACCTTTTCAGTTACCGAGGCTATTCTTTTAATTCCTCCAATAATAATAACTCCTACTAATAAAGCTAAAACAAGACCAATGATTGCTCCTGCACTTGAACTTTGTAGCCCTAATAAATCTTTAATTACAATAGTAGCTTGATTAGATTGCGCGGCATTTCCACCACCAAAAGAACCTCCAATACAAAAAATAGCGAACAATACAGCAGCTATCTTTCCTAATACCATAAATCCTTTTTCTTTTAAACCTTTACTTATATAATACATAGGACCTCCGTAAACAGTCCCATTTTCGTCAACATCTCTATATTGTACTCCTAAGGTACATTCAACAAATTTGGTCGACATACCCAATAACCCACATATTATCATCCAAAAAGTAGCTCCAGGCCCACCCAATGCAATTGCTAATGCTACTCCGGCAATATTTCCATTTCCTACGGTACCAGAAACCGCTGTTGCTAAAGCCTGAAAATGAGTGACTTCTCCATCTTTGTTTTCATCTTTAATAGTATCTTTAATATCCCCATCTATTGATAATTCAGGATTACCAGATTCATGATGATCTAGATCATCGTACTTACCTCTAACAATATTTATAGAAATCAAAAAATATCTGAAATTTGGAAAACCAAAATATAAGGTAAAGAATAATGCACTACCTACTAATAAAATTAAAACAAATGGAGCACCAAATACAGGAAAGAAAACAATGCTTGAAATTGCATCTGAAAAAGGCTTAAATGCTTCGTCAATTTGCTGATCTATACCTTTTTCCACTGTCTCTTGTGCGAACACAAATATTGGAATTAAAAAAGTAAAAAGGGAAAGAAGGTATTTCTTCATAATTGATTTTTAGGTTTAACTTTATTTCAGTCAGCAATAAAGTAAAAAAAAACGGGACTTCAAATTTTTGCCAGTTAATTTGTTAACGAGCTTTAAACATTATAAAGTTGTTTTAAACTTTCATTTTGTAATGGACTGCCATTTAAAATAAGTTTAGATGCTTGCTTTAATATTAAATCAGTTTCAGAATCACTTGGCAAAGCACTAATTAAAGTAGAAGTTCTTTTAATCCCTGCTTATTTTAAAGTAAGATTTACGTTGGTATTCCCTAGAATAAAAAGAATAATTTTACTTGTAAATTTATTTACTACTTCTTCATCTTTTTCAATTACAACTAACTGTTTTTTTAGAACATTAATTTATGAACAGCTTGTTAACCATTTCTTGCGAAACCATAAATAATTATTTGGTTGTTCATTTTTTTCTCCGCTCTCTTTTTGTATTAAATTTCTAATATTGATTTACTAAAATTATTTTCGGTAATTATTGATATGGTAAAACCCAGTAAAACTATATTCGTGAGTATTGTTCTTGAAGTAAATATTTTTTCAGTTGGAGATAAAAACTGTAATCCTTTAAATCGAAGACATGTTTTACGATATTGGTAATTCCTTTGGGTGTGAAATTTTTAAAATACTAGTGTTATAAATCAAATACGGAAGACCTCTTAGTATAAAATAAATCTTTTAAATGCAATAAAAATGCCATGGTAATGTAAACCGCAAAGCCTAAACCTACAGTTGCAAAGGATAGATAAATAAAAAATAAACGAACATTTTTTGCTCTTAGTCCTAATCTGTCTGCAAATCGAGAACTAACATAAAAACCATGTTTCTCAAAATAATGACGAACTGAATAAGTTAATTTAAGCATTATGCAAATTAAACATTTTTAAAATTAATTTGTAAGGTTATTTAACTTTTCTCTACTTCTAATAAAACAAAATTTATATTATGAGAAACCAACCATTCAAAAATTTAGTTACCTTATTTTTAATTTTATTATTTGTTAGTTATTCTGCATATTCACAAAGTCCTTGGACACAAAAAAAAGGGGAATTTTATACACAACTTGGGTTCTCGACAATACCTAATTATACAGGAATATTTGGAGACCCTGATTACAATACGGAAAGAAATATTACCGACAACACGTTCCAATTATATGGTGAATATGGAATTTCCGATAAAACCACGTTACTATTAAATGTGCCTTTTAAAAATATATCTTCTGGAAATTTATCTAAACCTGAAGAAACTAACATCATTCTAACTGAAGAAAAAAACATCAATTCTTTTGGTAATTTGGATCTTGGAATAAAGCATAATTTTTACAACAAAAATTGGCTTATTACTGGACAATTAAACGTAAAGCTTAACACCAGTAGTTACTATGAAGTTTCAGGGATAAGAACTGGTTATGATGCATTCACGTTTGCTCCACAAGTAAATGCAGGTAGAGGCTTTGATAAGTTTTATGTACAAGCATTTACAGGGTTTTCGATTAGAACAAATGATTACAGTTCCAACTTTAAAATTGGGGGTGAAGCTGGAGCAAAAATTTTAGACAGAATTTGGATTGTTGGGTTTTTAGATTTTGTTCTTTCTTTAGAAAATGGAGACTTTATTGCCCCAGTAGAGAATTTACTCACTGGCTTATATATTAACAATCAAGAATACACTGCTTATGGACTAAAAATTATTGGTGAAATCACTCCAAAATTTGGAGTAATAGCAGGGTTTGGCGGTGCATTTTCGGGAACTAATGTTGCAAAACAAGCTGCTTATAATTTTGGACTTTATTATAAAATTAAGAATAAGAATTAATGATTTAAAATTGCATTACCAATAACACATTTCAAACATTTTTTCTGGTTACAATACTCGTTTTTTAGTTGAAGCAAGGCCTGAGAATGTAAACCGTTTGTTGAAGAAGGTCTTAATTCATTGAATTTTTTAATAATATTATTTTTTTCGGAAAAAATAGTAGCTGCTAATTTTAATAATTCTTCAGAATTATCTTTCCCCGTATATTTCCCATAACTAAATAAAACAGGAATAATAGTATTTATCAATAACAAGTCAATAAAGGCTTTGGTTAAATTCTTTTTTCTTTTAAAAGAAGAAACACCAAAATTAAAGTGAGAATCCCAATAGCTACTTGCTGAAATTGCAAACAAATCGTAATAATCTTCAATACATTTGATTTCTAAAATTTTTGAAAATAATGATGACTTATCTTTGTAAAGTGTTGCAAATTGGGAAAGACGTAAGGTTGGAAAATTAGGTGGTCTTAATCTAAAATATTTAGATTTAATAACCCGGTTGTTGTCTAATTGATGCTTATGCTTTAAAAAATCATATTTCTCTTTCATTGTTTTAAAATATGCGTTTTCTAAATCCGGATCTAACAATCCTGCTTGACCAAATAATAAAGCTTCAAAAGACATCACATCATTAATTTTAAATAATAAATCATAATCAAAAGAATTTGCAATGCTATAAAATGATTCTCCATTTACTTTTAGACCAAAATTCTTAAAGAGTAATTTAAACAAAACCCGCTCCCAGTGATTATTAGATTTTTTTAATTCTTCTTCAATTAAAATTGATTTTTGCTTCAACCGTTCTATATACAAACGTTCCAACCAATTATTAAAAACAAAATCATCCACTTTTGCAAAGTCCTTTTCACAAGGAATCCATTGTTCTTTTCGGTTTAGTAATTTTCGGTAATTCTCTAGTAATTTTGAATCTATGATCGATTTCAATTCTAAAGTTGGGATCGTAGTATTGTCTTTCCGAAAAACCTCCGCATCAAACTCCCAAACTACATGTAATATTACATTATCATAAGCTATATCATTTTCATGACGATGCGCGTACCAATCACTTGATTTAATATGAATCTCCACATTACCAGCCCAAAGTTGATTATTTATTAATAGCTGAGCATTGAAAAAATCTGGACCAGAATTAAAATTGTGTGTACCTACTCTTTCAATATTAATGAGTTCATTAGTAGTTGAATTTAAAAAAGTAGTTGAAAATTTTTGAAACTTCCACACGTAATGAAGAAAATCTTCAGTCATTTGATAATAAACTTTACGGGGAGTCGCAATAGGAATACTCAAATTTAACAGATTTAATGTAAGTTGCCAAATCTATTAAGACCAACAATTTATGAAAAATATATTAAAGGCAATTTTTATCTCCGTATTTCCAGCATTTTCGCTTTATATATTAATTGATAGTATATTACATTTAGCAGAACATGATTTTTCAAATCGCTATTTAGGTAGACTAATTATTGGTTTAAGTATTGTGTTATTTTTTGCAGGTTTATTTTTAAAACCAACTGCCAGAACAAGCAGGAATCTTGTTGTATTTACTTCTATAATAACTATAGGTTTTATAATAAGCGTTTTTGTTGGAGGAATTTATGAAAACCAAGACCTATTTGGCTCTTCAATGAGTACTCTTTTATTTTTAGGTTGGTGGTTATATATTAAATGGTATTCAGTTTTTGAAAAAAGAGATAAAAATATTTTAAAAGTTGGGAATCTATTACCAAATTTTGAAGTTGAAGATATTTCAAAAAATAAAATTAACTCCTCTTCATTTATAGGCCGTCCAGCAATCTATTTATTTTATCGTGGTAATTGGTGCCCATTATGTATGGCTCAAATAAAGGAAATTGCCAATCAATATAAAGAACTTGAAAAACGAGGTGTCGCTATGAATTTTATAAGTCCGCAACCTCATCAATACTCAAACTCATTAGCTGAAAAATACCAGCTTGGTTTCAACTTTTTAGTTGACGCTAATAATAAAGCGGCAAAACAATTGGGGATTTTTTCAAAAAACGGAATACCCTTTGGTTTTCAAGTAATGAAATATGAAAGTGATACGGTAATGCCTACCGTTGTAATTACCAATTCAAAAGGTGAAATTATTTTTACTGACTTGACAGATAATTATAGAGTACGTCCTGAACCTGAAACATTTTTAAGGGTTCTAGATGCTATGAATGATAATAAATAAACATTTATTATCATTCATAGAGATTCCTGCTTTCGCTGGAATTATATTAATCTAAATATCCCATTTCACGCATCCAATCGTCATTAAACATTTTACCAACGTAACGACTTCCGTGATCGTGAAATAATACCACTACCACATCGTCTTTTGTGAAATGCTCTTTTAATTGTAAAACTCCTTTGATCGCAGATCCTGCAGAATTACCCAAAAACATACCTTCTTCTTTGGCTAATCTTTGCGTATAAACCGCACCATCTTTATCGGTAACTTTAGTAAAACCGTCAATAATATCGAAGTTTACATTTTTAGGTAGAATATCTTCTCCAATTCCTTCGGTTACATAAGGGTAGATTTCTTTTTCATCGAAAACACCTGTTTCATGGTATTTTTTAAATACACTCCCGTAAGTATCGATTCCCCATATTTTCACATTTGGATTTTGCTCTTTTAAATATTTACCAACTCCCGAAATAGTTCCACCAGTACCTACTCCCACCACAAAGTGAGTGATTTTTCCATCGGTTTGTTTCCAGATTTCTGGTCCGGTGCTTTCGTAATGAGCTTTTGTATTACTAGGATTGTCATATTGATTTACATACCAACTATTTGGCGTTTCTTCTGCCAAACGTTTAGAAACCGAATAATAAGAACGTGGATCCTCAGGTTCTACTGCTGTTGGACAAATAATCACCTCAGCGCCTACGGCTTTTAAAATATCACACTTTTCTTTTGATTGCTTGTCTGCTAAAACGAAAATACACTTATACCCTTTTACTATCGCAGCTAAAGCTAATCCCATACCTGTATTACCAGAAGTCCCTTCAATGATAGTTCCGCCAGGTTTTAATATTCCATCAGCCTCCGCATCTTCTATCATCGTTAATGCCATACGATCTTTAACCGAGTTTCCTGGATTAAAAGTTTCGTATTTAGCAAGCACTAAACAAGGTAGTTCCTCTGTAATTTTATTAACTTTAATTAGCGGAGTATTACCAATCGTTTCAAGTATGTTTTTTGCGTATTTCATTTAATGTATTTAAGTGTGCAAATGTATAAATTATGGAGCAAATAATTGTTGTAATAATATAGTAGTAATAAATATTTTATTTAGCTACTCAAACCTAATCGCTCTAACAGGAGATATTTTTGAAATGATATAAGAAGGGATTAACAACATCGCAAAACATAATAAGAAAGTTCCTAGGTTTAACAACAATATATAACCTAAATCTAAGTAAACAGGAGCTTCCGTCACATAATAAACAGTAGGATCAAGTATAATTAATTTAAATTGTTTCTGAAGTACTAATAATCCAATTCCGATCACATTTCCCCAAAACAATCCAACGCCAACTAAGTACATGGCATTGTAAATAAAAATCCTTCGTACACTTTTATCACTGCTCCCTAACGCTTTTAGAATACCAATCATTTGAGTGCGTTCCAAAATTAAAACCAGTAACGCAGTAATCATATTAATACCTGCTACTAAAATCATAATCCCAATAATAAGAATGATATTAAAATCGAATAATTCCAGCCATTTAAAAATAGAATAATAACGTTCATTGATGGTTTGTGAGTCTAAAAAACTATTAGTTTCCTGATAGATTTGATTGCCGATAGCATCTATTTGGTCAAAATCTTCAACAAAAACTTCAAAAGATCCGATCTCATCTTCAGTCCATTTATTTAATCGCTGGATATGACGAATATCTGCGATTACAAATTTTTCGTCAAATTCTAGAAAACCACTATTATAAATTCCTGAAATCTTAAACCTTCTACTACGTGGTGGTTTCGAACTGTCTTCTCTAAAAAAGAAGGTAGTTACTTTATCGCCTACTTTTAGATGGAGTCGTTTCGTTAAATATTCAGAAATTAATATCTCTTCATTGATGTTATCAGCATAGTTTGGTATAGTTCCTTCTACTAAAAAATCTGAAAAATACTCCCAGTTAAAATCGGCACCTACACCCTTTATAACAATTCCTTCAAAATCTGTTGCGGTTCTTATAACTCCTCCTTTAGATGCCGTCGCTTGTATGTGTTTGATGCCTTCAACTGAAGTAAACTTAGGATAAAAATCTTGAGTTTTTGAAATTGGATTTTGAGAATCATTAGAAAAATTAGTGTCGAAATTCGAAATAATGACATCTCCATTAAAGGCAGAAACCTTTTCATGAATCTTCTTTTGAAGCCCAACGCCTGTTGCAATAGATATCAGCATCGTAATAAACCCAATTGTAATAGATACAATTGCTATTTTTATTATTGGTGATGAAATGCTATTTTTATACTCCCTTGCGGAAACGATTCGCTTGGCGATGAAATATTCAAAATTCACTAAACCTTTATGACTTTAACTATTTTCAAAAATACACCTTTCTTATTGGTAACTTTAACAATACTAACTTGTTTTTGCTGTAAAAGTCAATCTGAAAAAAAAGTTCCTGCTACTGAAGAAATTAAAATAGCATCAATTGTGAAAGAGATTGTTTTAGGAGCAGATCAAGTGGAAGAATACCTCCCACTATTAAAGGATAAAAAAATTGGTATTGTTGCCAATCAGACCTCGGTTTTATATTTAAAAAATGTAGCCCGTTATGAAAATGGAATTCAGGAAAAAATAGATGCACGTTTACATATAGTAGATTATTTATACAATCAAAAAATAAACATCCAACGTGTTTTTGCTCCCGAACATGGATTTAGAGGAAAAGCAGATGCAGGAGAAGTGGTAAAAGATGGAGTAGACACCAAAACTGGTTTGTCCATTATCTCCTTATATGGAAAAAACAAAAAACCAGCTCCACAACAATTAGAAGGAATCGAAATGATGATTTTCGATATTCAAGATGTGGGCGCTCGATTTTACACCTATATATCTACCTTACATTATATGATGGAAGCTTGCGCAGAAGTAAACATTCCTTTATTAATATTGGATCGTCCCAATCCAAACGGTCATTATATAGACGGTCCTATATTAGAACAACAACATAAAAGTTTTGTTGGAATGCATCCGGTTCCTGTTGTTCACGGAATGACTATTGGAGAATATGCTCAAATGATTAATGGTGAAGCCTGGTTAGAAAATGGAGTAAAATGTAATCTTACCATCATTAAATTAAAGAATTATAATCATCAAACCGAATACTCATTACCTATTAAACCATCACCCAATTTACCAAATGATATTTCTATAAATTTATACCCTAGTCTTTGCTTTTTTGAAGGAACTCCTTTAAGTGCAGGGCGCGGAACCGAAATGCAATTTCAAATCTTTGGCGCTCCTAACCTACCTGAGAAATTTTATCCATTTACATTTACCCCGCAAGCAAATGAAGGTGCAAAATATCCTAAATTTAAAAACGAATTATGTCAGGGTCTGGATTTAAGAGGAAATAAAAAACTAAGTAAATTAAATTTAGAATGGATAATTGAAGCGTATACCTCAACTGGGAAAAAGAAAGAGTTCTTTAGTCCGTTTTTTACCAAATTAGCAGGAACTACCCAATTGCAAGAACAAATAGAAAAAGGATATACGTATCGGGAAATTAGAAAAACTTGGTTAGCAGGTTTGAAAGCTTATGATTTAATGAGAGGGAAGTATTTACTATATAAAAACTAACATTAACCCCCACCTCTTCTAAACTTCTCTCTAGGTTTCCCTCCTTTTTCAGAATATTGTATGGGTAAATTTGCTTTTAAAGCTTCCATAATATTATAGGTAGCAGGACAAATTGCCGTGTTTTCGATGGTAATCGTTTCTATTTGCTGAAATTTTCTTCTATTGGTATGTGGATATTCACGACATGCTTTTGGACGAACATTGTAAATGCTACATTCATTATCAGGCATTAAAAACACACAAGGGACTAATTTAAATGAAAACTCATTATCCTCACCAACTTCTAGGTATTCCTCTATAAACTTCTGTTCTTTAAGTTTTAGGTGTTTTGCAATTCTTGCTACATCCTGATCATTTAACCAAGGTGCAGTTGTTTTACAGCAATTTGCACATTTTAAACAGTCTGTTTTCGCAAACTCTTTATCGTGCAGCTCTACCATCAAGTTATCGAGATTATTAGGCGGCTTTTTTCGAAGCTTTTTAAATAACTTTCTATTCTCCTTCTCCTTATCTTTGGCCTTCTTTGGAAGCTGTTTTATTATATTTTCCATAGACCTCAAAAATACTAAATTTGTAGCAGTATTATACAAGCTTATATTAGAACATTATTAAATTATAAATTTATGACTGATTTATTTGGACAAGCATTATTAGATTATCAAAACGATAATTATACAGACGATTTATATACCGAAACCAATATTAGTGAAGAAGATATTTTACCGCTTCCTTATCTTTTTAGAAGTTATTCTGAAATGCCTCCATTAGAACAATTGGCTTTAAGTAACGCCACCGGAAAAGTATTGGATGTAAGTTGTGGTCCAGGAAGTATTTCTTTACACCTTCAAGAATCTGGATTAGATGTTATGGCTATTGACACTTCTGGTGGAGCTATAAAAGTGTGTAATTTAAGAGGCTTAAAAAATGCAAAAGAAATCGATTTACTTCAGTTAAAAGATCAAAAGTTTGATACTGTTTTGTTATTAATGAATGGTACTGGAATTTTTCAAAAATTAGAACATATAGATCAATACCTACAGCATTTAAAATCACTTTTAAATCCAAAGGGACAAATAATAATTGATTCTAGTGATTTACGTTATATGTACGATAGTGGTGATGAAGAAGGAAGTATTATGGTGCCTCCAGATAGCTATTATGGCGAATTAAAATTTACCGTTTATTATAAAGAATGGGCAAGTGAGCCCTTTGATTGGCTGTATTTAGATCCCCAAACTTTTAAAAATGCTTGCTTAAAAAATGGATTGTCATTTGAGATTTTAGGAGAAGGTGAAAATTTTGATTATTTGGCCAAGCTTGCTCTTATTTAGCATAGCCTGCTTTAGCTAAAGCTCCTATCCCTTTTGCAAATAACTCTTTACTCCAATCGTAAGAAATATCTTTAACATCTGTAGCTAAAACTTCTTTTTTAGTTGCAACAGTTTTAGCTATTTCACTTGCTTTATAATCTTCAATTACTTTAAGTTCTTCTGGAGTAAATTCTTTTTTACCCACAAGTAGTTTTTGAGCAGCTATCGTTTGGTAATAATTTAATAATTCCTTTATTTCTGAGTGCCTATAATTTTTCCGATAAGCAAAAGCTAAAATTGAAATAAGTTCCTCAACACTCTCTTTTTTTCCTTCCCTAAATTTATCCCAAAATGAGTTTGGTGTATATTTAGCAGCTACTCTAATTCTTAAAAAAACCATTGTTTTTTCAAATTCAAAATCATATTCTTGAACGGTACCGTTACAATTTAAAAGACTAATTATATCATCTTGATAAACGTCAACTTGCGCCGTTACAGAAAAATATAATCCTAAAAATATCGTTAAAAAGAAAGCGTTAATTTTATTCATTATCTATAATAGATTATGTTTGCAAACATACTACTCAAAAATATGAAGATTATAAATTTTAATCATTTTTTTTTACTTTTTTCATTTCTTGTAATTGTGTCATGTAAAAGTGATGACGATGTTATAATTCCGATAGATGAAGCTAAGATAGAAAACTTAAAACCTTTGGGGACTTCAGCTTCCGATTTACTCTCACAAAACACCTATTCTAGTTTAACTGTTGAACTTGCATATAATTCCGGATATAGACCGACACAAATTACCATTGATGATTTTAAAACGTTTTTAGAAGATCGAATATATAAACCCGATGGAATTATTTTTGTGGAAACCGAAATTAATTCTCCTTTTGTGGATTCTCAAACGTTAGATGATATAAAAGAAATAGAAAATGAACAAAGAAATTATTATACTCTGGAAGACGATATAGCAGTTTTTATTTATTTTACTCACGCAAAATCTTCTTCAGATACTGATACGGCGGTTACCCTTGGTACTGCTTATTTAAACACTTCAATAGTAGTTTATGAAAAAACAATAAGGGATGTTAGTCTTTCTCAAAACACCAACCTATACCTTTTAGAAGAAACCACCTTACAACACGAGTTAGGTCACCTTTTTGGTTTAGTAAATATTCAAGAAGACGATATACATAGTGAACATGAAGATTTAGCACACAAAAAACATTGTATTGTAGAAAACTGCTTGATGTATTATGAAAGTAATTTATCTAGTAATTTAAGAAATAAAGAAAGTGTTCCTGCTTTAGATCCACTTTGTATTGAAGATCTTCAAGCTAAAGGAGGAAAGTAGCATTGTTTAATTCAAAACTCTTAACGCTTCTCTTTTACTTAAATTTTTAAGAGGTGCTTTATTTATAAAATCGACCACCCATTTAGGATTACAGCTACTGTATTGATGATGACTCCAACCTATTGCTTTATTATAAAGAACTCTTTTTGAAGCCAAAAAGCTCTTGAACAATAGATAATTTTATATCACCTTAATTATTAATGTAAACCATTTCACCATTTATAAAAGTGACAGAAACTTTCACTGAAGGAATTTCGTCTTCAGGAATAGTCATAATGTCTTTTTCTAAAACCGTAAAATCTGCAAATTTCCCTATTTCAATACTTCCTTTCTCATCCTCTTCAAAATTTGAATAAGCAGCCCAAATTGTCATTCCTTTTAAGGTTTCTTCTCTTGTAAGCCCTTCTTCAATTCTATAACCTTCTCCAGGATAATTCTCTAAATCTTTACGAGCAACAGCTGCATAAAATGTATACATTGGATTGACTCTTTCAATTGGAAAATCAGTACCCAAAGCCACTAAACCAGATTTTTTTAATAATGTTTTATAAGAATAAGCTCCCTTAATACGTTCGCTCCCAACTCTATCTTCTGCCCAATACATATCGCTTGTAGCATGAGTTGGTTGTATAGATGGCAATATCTTTTTTGAAAAGTAACTGAAATCTGAAGTAGTAACTATTTGTGCATGCTCCACTCTCCACCTAGGATCCTCTTCATTTTTAAGTGTTTCTGTATATACTCTTAACACCGAAATGTTTGCAGAATCTCCAATCGCATGAGTATTCATTTGATATCCTGCTTTTAAAATTATTTTAGCTAAAGAATCTAATTCCGCTTCATCTGTAGTCATAGCACCATGATGTCTTGATTGGTCGCTATATTCGTCTCTCATAGCAGCTCCTCTTGACCCTAAAGCTCCATCTGCCCATATTTTTACCGATCGAACATTCAAACGATCCGTTTTAATGATTCCTTTATTCAAATAATACTCAAGGTCTGACTTGTCTTTTGTAATCATAGCATACATACGTAGTGACAATTCACCCGCTTGTTGCAAAGAATCTACTAACTCAATGGTAATACGATCAGCTCCTGCTTCATCAATAGTAGTAAGGCCTAATTCAAGGCATATTTTCTCTGCATCTTTTAATGCCTTTATATAATATGATTTATCTTGTTCGGGATACGTATTCCAAACCAATCTCATAGGGGAATCTATAAGGATACCGCTTGGCTCTCCATCTTTTAGAAAAACTTCACCACCAGCCATTTTAGTGTCCTTTGTTATTCCTGCCATTTCTAAAGCTTTACTATTAACAATCATGGCATGACCATCAATTCTTATTAATGAAACGGGAGTATTAGGAAAAATAGAATCCAATTCTTCTTTAGTTGGAAATTCTTTTAATTCCCAATCGTTTTGATCCCAACCACTACCTATAATATAGTCACTATTTTTTTTATTTTGAAAAGCAACAACTCGATCTAAAGTTTCTTTATAGCTTTTGGCTCCTACCAAATCCACTTGCTGCATAGACATTCCTAAATCAAGTAAATGCGCATGAGCATCTATTAATCCTGGAACAATCGTTTTTCCTTTAGCATCAAATAAATTGACTGCTTCATATTTTGTTTCTAAATCTTTTTGTAAACCTACCTCAACTATTTTTCCATTAGTTACTACGAAAGCTTCAGCAATATCAAAACCTTCATTAACCGTATAAATAGTCGCATTTTTCACCAATAAATCTGTTTTAATCTTTTCTGAAGTACAAGATAATATTGAAATGACAGCACCTATAAATAGTATTTTTTTCATCGTATTATATTTATGTGAAGGTAAATGTATAGAAAAAAAATAACTGTCCCGAAAACATTTCTTTAAACAAATCCTTTTTTATACTTTCACTACAAAATAAATGATTTGGATAAAATCAGAAAATACATAGAAAGCATTACCGAAGTTAACGATGAAGACTGGAAGTTTTTCTCTTCTAAACTTCAGAAAAAATGGTATTCAAAAAAAACTATAATTGCAGAAATTGGTGAAGTAGAGAATCATATATCATTTATAGAAAAAGGAATTGTTAGATTATTAATCCCTAATAAAGAAGACGATGAAATAACGTATGGTTTTAGTTTTGAAAACGAATTTATAAGTGCATACGATTCATTTTTAACTCAAACACCTTCACAATATCAATTAGAAACATTAGTTGAAACGAGTTTATTGAGCATTACTTATTCCGATTTACAGAACGTATATGAACATACAAAAATGGGAAATTTAATTGGTCGCTTGGTTGCAGAACGCCTTTTTATAATAAAATCGAATAGAGCTTTATCTTTATTAAATGATTCAGCTGAAAAACGTTATTTCAACTTATTTACAGAACGTCCAAATTTGATTAAAGAAATACCCTTAAAATACATCGCTTCCTATATAGGTGTTACTCCTCAGTCACTTAGCAGAATTAGAAAACAAATTTCTTAACATAGGTTCATTTTATACCTTATTATATTTCCTGAAATTTGTAGTAAAGATAATATATATGACCATTTTAATTTTTATGATAATCCTATGGTATTCAGGATTATTCTTTCAAACCTTTTTTCTCCATCGTTACGCTGCTCATCAAACATTTACCATGTCGCCATTTTTAGAAAAAATTTGTTTTGTCTTAACATGGCTTACGCAAGGTTCCAATTATCTGAGTGCTTATGGTTATGGCGTTATGCACAGAATGCACCATGCATATACAGATACAAAAGAAGATCCTCATTCTCCAAAATTTGATAAAAATCCTATATCAATGATGTGGAGAACTAAAAATATCTATCAAGATATTAATAAAAAAAGAATAATTATAGCCGAAAAATTCACTAAAAATGTTCCTCAATGGGAAGGTTTCGATAATTTTGCAAGTTCAAAATTATCCAGAATTGCTTGGATAGCTGGTTACACACTATTCTTTTATTTTTTTGCTGACGCTTGGTGGCAATGGTTTTTTTTACCAGTAGCTTTTTTAATGGCTCCTATACACGGTATGATTATTAATTGGTTTGCACACGTTTATGGTTATGTGAATTTTAAAGTAAGTGACACCTCTAAAAACTTATTGCCTTTCGACTTTTTAATGATGGGTGAAGGCTATCATAACAACCATCATAAATATGGAAGTCGTGCAAATTTCGGTGGCGTTCGTTGGCATGAAATTGATGTTACTTATTCAATTATGTATGTATTGAATAAGTTGAGAATCATTAAAATAAAAAATAACTCTAAAATTGTAAAAGTCAAATAGATTAGGCTTACCAATCAAATTTATAAGAAGCACCTAACATTCCTTGAATTCCTTGCACCTTATAATTTGCCCACTTTTGGTAGTTATCACCAAACAGATTACTTCCTTTTACAAATATCGATAATTGCTTATTAAACCTATATCCTATATGAGCATTTGCATCAAAATAGCTATCTAAAGTTATTACTTCAATATCTGATAAAATCCCAATAGATGAGCTAAATAAATCGTTTCGTTCTCCCACAAAAAATAAAGAAGCTCCTCCATAGAATTTATCAGTAATATTAAAGGTTGTAAACAAAGTAGCCTCGATAGTTGGAAGGTTCCAAGGTTCTATTTCATATTTAATTTCGTAACTATTATAAGTTCCATTAATACCTAAATAAAAATTAGTAGAAACATCAAAAATCAATTCTCCAAAAAAGGAAATGGTTTCATGGTCATCATAAACAATAGCAAATGAGTTTCCGTTTTCATACCCCTCATTACCTGCGCTTTGCCCTTTATAATAATTAGAAATAAACAATGCTTTATCATCTTCTTTAGAATAAGATGCCCTAACATTATAACCAATTACATTAGAAAGTTTTCCTTTTAAACCTGCAAAACCATTATATAGCTCACTAGTTGGTTGAATATGTAATGTAGGCGATACAAATGGGTTTTCTTCCTTGAAGTTGTTATAAGAATTTTGCGCTAAGCTTCCGTCAATTCCTCCATAGACCATTAATAATTCATCAACTAAACGGTAAGAAACTTCAAATTTTGGATACACATAAAAATTAGTTTCACTTTCTTCAGCATTTAAGGAGACATAAGCTCCAAAGCCAACAGAAAGTGATAAATCTTCAGTTGAATAATCATATGAAGGAATAATTCCAGCATTTAAAAAACTATATTTTATATCTGACGTATTTGAATAATTTCTTTTAAACTTTCCACTTAGATAATCTATATCAACTCCAATTTTCAGAGGAAAATCGATGACATCAAACCCAAACTCTGGCTTTACTTTAATATTAAATTCAGATGATGAAAAACTATCTCCTAAGTAGCTAATACTAGCAGTACCTTTTTCAAAATAGGAATCTTCCATCATAAGGCTACCTTCAGCAAAACCACTAAAATAAGAATGTTTAGCATCTATGGAATTAATAATTTCTGGTGGAGCAGTATTGTATAAACTATTTAAACCGTACCAATTAAAAAGTTGATGTTTAATACCAGCACTAATATCATAATTGAGGTCTTTTTGCCTACTGGTATAGTTACCCTCCAATTGAGTATCGTAAAACTTATCATCTAAAAGAACATTCTTTATTCCTCCTTGTGAAGAGTTATGTTTAAAAAACAAACCAAAATTATCGGTCCTACTAATTTCAAAATTACTGTAAAATTCTGCCAATAAATTGGTATAGTTTCCTATCCCGAAAGTAGCATAATTATCATATAATTTTAAAGGTTTAGCTTTTTTGATTGAAGTTGCTTTTCCTTTTGCAGGTGTAAAAGTAGATGCCACAGGAACTGAAAAAATAGAATAGTTTACTTCTTTCTTTTGAGTATTAGTAGAATCGTTCATCAAAGGGTTTTCTTTTACTTTAAAAGCATCTGAAATGGTAGGAGAATATGGTTTGACAATATTCACTACTTCTGTACCCAAATTATCTTCTTCTTGAGCAGAAATAGTATTGATACTAAAAATGATTGCCCCTAGAACTAATAATTTGTTTTTTAAGCTTTGATTTAGCATATAAATGATTTGATTTTTCAATTTGGAAAATGAGTTTGTTTTGATAACTATCAAATTAATTTTTTTCCTCTATCTCAATAGAGTCGTTAGTTTTGGCTTGTTCACTTTTTACGATGGCCAATTCGGCTGTTGCTTCTTCAATAATATCTGAATAATCTTCAAAGTTTTTAATGACACTTTCCAAAATATAAGTTGCTTGAAAGGCATCATTTAACTTATAAAAATTCTTAGCCATTAACACCAAACCTTTAGCACCAAAGTATTTATATCCTGCATGTTCTTTTGCAAGTATTTGTATACTTTCGTTGGAAGCTTTAAACTGCTCAGCTTTGTTTTTAAAATATGCATCATAGTATAATGCTTCTGCTGCTAACTTTCCTGTGGCTATTTTTAAAACTGCTGCATACGCCTCTTTTGCTTTGTTTTCATCACCTGTTTTCATTGCAGATCGAGCGATAATAACTTGAGCATCACTTTTAACTGAATTTTCTATCTTTTCGTTTTGTAATACTTTATCAGCAAAAATTACTGCTTCATGATATTTCTCCAATTCATAACTAGCTTTCATTGCATTGGACTGTGCAAAAATGATGTTTTGAGGAAAATCAGCTTCCGTTTCAAGACGTATTAAATATGGTAGTGAGGTTTTATAATTTTTTTTCTCTAAATACAATTGTGAGATTCTTGCCAGTGCCTGTTCTGTAAACTCATTACGGTCTTTATCTACCACAAACTGATAATGCGTTACTGCATTCTCTTTTTTGTCTTCAGCAAAATATAATTGTGCTAAATAAAAATGCGTTTTTAAGGCGTGTTTTCCATTTGGAAATTGAGTTATATAATCTTCAAATCGAGTAATTGCTTGACTCGGTTTATTTTCTAAATAAGGCTTTTCTGCCCCTTGAAAAGTAGCGTCATCAATCTCAGAATTTTCAATATCAACAAAATCTAATTTACTTATCCAAGCTGCATAATCGTTTACACGACCTTGATCTATATAAATAATTTTAGCTGAACTTACCGCTTGAATTGCTTCTTCTGAAGAAGGAAAATCATTTGCTACTCTTTTAAAAATAGTTAATGCTTCATTACTTTTTCCTGTATTTTCTAAAATCAACGCTTTTTTAAGCAATGCCTTAGGCACATAACTACTGTTAGGCAAATCGCGAATTAACTTATTATAGGCAATCATTGCATCCTTATAATTCTCTTGTGAGACATGGGTGTTTCCTAATTCATAGAAGGCATCATCTCGATACATCGATTTTGGAAATTTGTTTGGAAAATCTTTTAATCCTTCAATTTTTTGAGGTATTTTATCAATAAACCCATAGCTAATTGCTTTTTGAAAATGAGCATAATCTTGGTCTAAAGCTCCAGCCTCGATAGCGTTGTTATAATTTTCTAGCGCTGGCCAGTAAGCACTTGTAACAAAATAACTATCGCCCAATCTTACATAAGCATCTTTCTTTTGTGAAGCGTTTATATTCTTTTTTGAAACGTATTTATTAAAACTATTTATAGCTTCTGAATAATTTTTTAGCTTAAAATAATTATAAGCTAAGTTATAATCTAAATTACCTGTCTCGGGTGTTTCATTTGAATTTGGCAACTGTACAAATTGCTTATAGCCTATTAAGGACTGATCAAAATTTGAAAGTTGATAATCACATTCTGCTTTCCAAAAAGTGGCTCTTGCTGTAAAACTAGCATCTCTAGGTTCGGATAAAGATTTATTAAATAGTTCTATTCCATCTCGATAATTTCCTTCAGAATATAATTCTAGGCCTCTAAAAAATGTCACTTTTTGATATGCCAATTTGTTTTGAAACGATTTATTATTCTCTAATAAATCTAAAGCAGATTGATAATTTTTTGAAGTAATATAGGAGTCGATTAATAAATCTTTAAGTTCTGTGTTATTTTCATTATTAGGAAATGCTTCAATAAATGACAATAACACTTCTGGAGCACTTTGATAACTATTACCAATTTGGTAACTCAATTTCGCATAATTAAGCCAAGCATCTTCCTTTATTTCTAGACTAAAGTCCATTTCAGAAGCACTTTTAAATGCATTTAAAGCCTGTTGCTTTTGGTCTAATTTTATATATGAATCTGCTAAATGGTAGAATGCATTTTGAGCAACAGCATTTTTTCCATCAATTATTTTATTAAATTCATTGATCGCCATTTGGTAATTATGCTGTTTGAAATATGCATAACCCAACTGGTAATAATCTGTATTGTTCCACTTCCCTCTGTTTCCTTTGTATTCCTTTAAATAAGAAACCGCTTCTTCATAATTCTCAAGATTAAAATAACTCTCTCCTATTATTTTAGATAATTCACTTTTTTCTCTTGGACTTGATCGATCGTATTGTTCCAATCCCAAATCAATTGCTTTTTGAAACTTACCCAACTTAAAATTCATATCGGCTTGGTAATATGACATATCTTTAGCGTAACGTTTTTCTCCTTTTACCTCTTCAAATAAATCGTTGGCTTCCTCATAATTATCAGCTTCATAAGCTATATAACCTAAATAATATTTTGCTTGAGAACCGTATTTTTTAGAAGTAGTTAATCTATAAAAATACTTTTTAGCCTCTGCGTTTTGTTTATTTTTAAAAAAAGCATATCCATTATTAAAATAGAACTGTTCCTTTTCTTTAGCACCCAGACTATATTCATCAACTTTATCATACCATTTTCTAGCATGTGAGAATTTGCTGTTTCCAAAATAATAATCTGCAACATTTATATAAGCACTATTTCTTTTTATACTTGTTGGATATTCCTCAACAAATTGCTCCATTAAATGATCTGCATTTTGCTGATTCAACTTAATAGCACTTATTGCGATGTAATAAGAACAATTACTTTTTACATTTTCATCGGTTGATTTTTTAATCACATCCGAAAACAACGATTGAGCCGCTAAATATTGACGGCCGTTATATAACTCATAAGCGCTGTTAAAGTCAACTAAATCATTAGTATACACGGCTGTTTGCTGAGAAAATGAATTGACTGTAAATAAAAAAATGAAAATGAAAACTAGTTTTTTATGAAACATTAAATTTTGTTTTTTTGAACTATAAAGATATTAATTTAACACCTGAAGAAGCTTAGTAAAACTAGGATTAATAATAAAGTATTCACTATTTATTAAGACAGAAATAGTTGTCTTTTATGTTATTCCTTTTTAAAATTAAAAACCCTTCAGCATAATTGATAACGCAACAAAAATGGGATAAGTATGTTTTTAGTATCTTAAAATTTTATGAAAGCCACGTTCTAAATTTTTGCTCTATTTAAGCTTAGTGAAAATTGATTAAAATGCACAACAGGTTAAATCCCCGTTCTAAAATAAATTACTTATTTTTAAACCAAGAAACCTTTTACAACATAATCCTTATGAAAAATATACTCTTTTATTGTTTTTTAGCACTTACTATTACAGCATCAGCACAAAGAAATAAATTAAAAAACATTTATAGTGAAAATGGTAAAATTGGTATTGGGACGAATTCTCCAGATGAATTATTAACAGTAAAAGGAAAAATACATACGCAAGAAGTTATTGTAGATTTAAATGGTGCCATTGCTCCTGATTTTGTTTTTGAAAAATATTTTAATTCATTTTCCGTTTTAAATCCAGAATATAAATTTCCAACGCTTTATGAAATTGAAACTTTTATAAAGGAAAATCATCATTTACCAAAAATTCCTTCAGCACAAGAAATAGAAGAAAATGGCTTATCATTAAAAGAAATGAACTTACTTTTGTTAGAGAAAATTGAAGAATTGACACTATTTACCATTCAACAACAAAAAGAAATTGATCTATTGAAAGAAAAGACGGCAGTATACAAGAGGCAATAGGTAGTGTTTTTGAACTGAAAACTATAAGCTATATTTGTAAGTTAAAAATAAAAAATCGTATTTCAACAATCTTTAATCATATGCCCCAATCTGTTTTACACCTAAATAACGCTTCTATATTTCAGAGAGATACTTTAATATTATCCAATGTAAATGTATCCATCAATAAAGGAGAATTTGTGTATTTAATTGGGAAAACCGGAACTGGAAAAAGTAGTTTCATGAAAACGCTCTATGGTGATTTACCTTTAATTAAAGGAGAAGGCGCCATTGTTGGTCATGACTTACCATCTTTAAAGGAAGATGAAATTCCCTTTTTACGAAGAAAACTAGGTGTTGTATTCCAAGACTTTAAATTACTAAATGATAGAACGGTACACCATAATTTAATTTTCGTTTTAACAGCTACTGGCTGGAACGACAAAAAGAAAATGGATACAAGAATCCATGAAGTTTTAGAAAAAGTAGGAATGACAGATAAAGCCTCAAAATTTCCATTTCAGTTATCTGGTGGAGAACAACAGCGTATTGCGATTGCGAGAGCTTTATTAAATAGTCCTGAGTTAATTCTTGCAGATGAACCTACCGGTAATCTAGATCCACAAACTAGTGTGGAGGTCATGGAAGTGCTTCGGGAAATAAACAAACAAGGAAACACTATTTTAATGGCTACTCACGATTATGCTTTATTATTAAAGTATCCTTCAAAAACACTAAAATGTGACAATAACCAATTATTTGAAGTTGTTCAAAAAACAATTTAGATTTTAATTATTTGGGTGATAGTATTTATTATTTGGAAAGCCCTCTCTTAAAACCAAATCACATTCTTTTTCTAAAGTAAGATCAATTTTTAAAACTATAGATCCGTTTTTATTAGGTTTTATTATCGTGTTTTTTCCTATTACAATCTTATTTTTCGCTTTTAACTCAAAAACTACATCTTCTGTAAATTGCTGATTTTGCATTAAAACTTTTTCAGATAATGAAGTTAATTTAAAGTTCCATCTAGAAAATTTTTGATTTTCAATGGTAGCTGTTTCAGTTTCTGTATATAAATCGTAAACCATTTTTACAGCTCGTCCAGTATGTAAAGACCCAGCTCCATAATTTCCTTTATAGGGTCTGTTAGCTTCAATATCGTCTATATTGGTTGCTGTAAATTTCAATATTGTTTCCACTTCATCAATAGGCAAACAAGGGTTTAATGAAAGCATTAAGCCAATGGTTCCAGTTACAAATGGTGCTGTAGACGAGGTCGCTTCCAATGTGAACTTTTCCTCATCATTTAAAGCAAAAGTAGAATAACGGAAAAGATCTACGGAAGGAGCTAAAATATCAACTTCTGTGTTTAAAGTGGTAATAGAAATAGGCCAAATATGATGTTTTTTTGAAATATCATTATCCTTAAAACCAATCGTTCTTCCCAAATAATTTTTAATATTCGCTGCAAAAGGATTTCCTTTTTCACTAATCATCGTGTTTTCTTCAACTTTATTGTATCGATGCATAACAGAAGAAACAGAAATGACATTTTTATAGGAGGATGGGTAATACAAAACTTTTCCTTTACTTTTTGCCCAATCTTGATTACCAGCTGCAGAAACTATAATCGTACCGTTTTCAAACATTTCATCGATTGCATCTTGAGCGGTTTGATAATTTAAAGTAATTGCCCAACTACAATTGATAACTTTGACTCCTTTTTCTGATAATTCTAAAAGTTGTTTTAACGTTTTGTAATCATAATAATGTGTAGTATAAATACTGCAATCATAACATAGTCCAGTAACACCGTAACCATTATCTCCTTGACCTGCAGCTATTGATGCTACACCAGACCCATGACCTTTCGATTTTGATGATTCTTTTATAACTGTAGTTTTATCAGAGAAATCTTTATCAGCGATTTCAACTTGTCCATCAGATAAGCCAATAATCATATCTTTAGATCCAGTTGTATAATACCAAGCTTGTGGTGCACCAACAAAGTCATAGTAATCTAAATTAACAGCTAATCCTTTATTTTCTGTGATGGTACTAGTTAAACCATAATCATTAGGTTCGAATATTTTTTTATCTACTTCCATAACAATTTCACCAAAATCGAAAAGTTCTGAAGAGTTCAATAACAAATCTTCTAATAATTGTTTGGCTTCTTTAATATCATCTAAATCCTCAACCAGAT
>CAJXEB010000028.1 GCA_913052585.1 uncultured Flavobacteriaceae bacterium
CTACACAAATGGATTTAAGCGATGTAACTATTTATGACCTAACGGGAAGAATCGTTCATAAAGTAGATTTAAGCACTATGGGATCAGAGATTACCATTGATGTTTCTACCTTAGCTAGCGCTCCTTACTTGTTAGTGATTAAAGGAAGTCAAGGGACTTCTACTAAAACGTTGATTGTTAGTAATTACTAGTAATAAATAGTATTTTAATTTTAAAAGCCTCCTTTTCTTAATTGAAAAGGAGGCTTTTTTAGTAGACATTGTTCTGGGTAATATTTTTGCGTCTATCAAATTGGCAAAAAACGATTTTTGTGTCTTCATATATCATAACAATAATTTTTATAAGAAAGTTCTTAACATACAACAATAGTTTATAAAATATCTTTTTTGTTCGTTCAACTGAAAACAAATACAGTTCGTCGTAAATTAATGATTATTCATTTTTATTACATAAGTACTACACTTAATATAATAAATACGTTAATATTTTATGTTATTGTCATTATTTTTATTAAAACATATACGCTACATTGCGACTACAATAACTTTATTAATTAATTTATTTAACATTATGGAAAAAATTTTAACACAGTTCTTGGATCTTCCAAAGACAATCAACAGCAAACTTCCAATGAATAGTTTTAATGCGATGGTTGAAGGCTCAGAGCAAAATGTAGCAAAATGGGTAGGAACTTTCTACACTGTTTCTGCACTTGTTATTTTAATCACCTCATTGTTATATGTACTATCTCCCATTTGGATTGGTGGTATGGGTGAAGGAATTGGTATTGTAGGCAATGTCCTTTCAATACTTATCTGGGTTTATGCAGCGTTCCCTATTGCACAGGTCGTAAGATCCACAGGGGATAGCTTGGCTGGATCTAAAAGCGGAATAGTAGATTTTGTATTTAGAGACCTGGCAGTAGCTAATATTAAATTGTTAGGCCATGTTGCAGCATTAGTTGCTTTATTCGGTGCGCTTTGCATGACAATAACTTGGGCTACTTCTCTTAACGTTTCCGGAAGTTTTATGACAGATTGGACAGCTAACGTTGATTACGCATATGCGCTTCCAATGGCAGCTGTAGCTGCATTAACGGATCTTTTAAACCTTCAGTTTATTGGTGGAATTTTTGCTGATTGGTCTGGTTGGGACCCTACTATGGCTGCTGGAGAACACTGGAGTGTTGGTGGTTTGTATTCTGTATTATGGGAATATGTCGGAGTATTAGCAATTTTAGCAAAGTTATATGTTGCTTTAGCAATATATTATTTCTTCTATGGAATTATAAGCAGTTTAGTTAAATGGATAAAAAGTCCATATTTACCTTTTAGAACAAATTAATATAATAAAATATATTAATTGATTTTAGGCGCGATTTTAATAAATCGCGTCTTTTTTTATCCTATTATTATTTAAGTTATAAATAATAATTTATTTCTTAAACTTAATAGTTCCCTTTGGAAGCAACATTCTTTTTATTTCATTAAGTTTCATTAGCGCCTCCACTGGAGTTAAGGTATCAATATCGATATCTAAGATTTGTTCTTTTAATTCTTCTAAAAGTGGGTCGTCTAACTTAAAAAAGCTGAGTTGCATATCATCTTTTGCAATCGATTTAATCTCTTCCGTAAGCTCTTCAGAAGAATGGGATTTCTCCAATCGTTTTAAAATTTTATTTGCACGGTCTAAAACTGCTTGTGGCATACCAGCCATTTTAGCTACATGAATTCCAAAACTATGATGGGAACCACCAGGAACTAACTTTCTAAGAAAAAGCACGGTATCCTTTAGTTCTTTTACAGAAACATTATAATTTTTTATCCTATCAAATGTTTCCGTCATTTCATTTAATTCATGGTAATGAGTTGCAAACAATGTTTTTGCTCTTGAAGGATGTTCATGTAAATATTCACTAATTGCCCAAGCAATAGAAATACCATCATAGGTACTGGTTCCTCTTCCTATTTCATCTAACAGCACCAAGCTTCTTTCTGAAATATTATTTAATATACTTGCTGCTTCATTCATTTCTACCATAAAAGTAGATTCCCCCATCGATATATTATCACTGGCTCCAACCCTTGTAAAAATTTTATCAACGATACCCAAACGAGCTTCTTTTGCAGGAACAAAACTTCCAATTTGAGCCAATAAAGTAATTAATGCTGTTTGCCTAAGTATAGCGGATTTACCACTCATATTAGGACCGGTAATCATAATGATTTGCTGCATTTCCCTGTCTAGATACACATCATTTGCAATAAATGGAGTATCCGGTGGTAATTGCTTTTCTATAACTGGATGTCTTCCTTCTTTTATATCAATTTCGAACGTATCGTCTAATAAAGGTCGCGTATAATTAGATTCTTTAGCTAAAGATGCAAATGAGCACAAGCAGTCTAATTCCCCAATTAAGCGAGCATTTTGTTGTACTTGACTTATAAATTGAAGCATCCACTCCACTAATTTGCTAAAAATCTCTAATTCTAAAGCTGCTATTTTTTCTTCAGCACCTAGTATTTTTCCCTCGTATTCTTTTAATTCTTCCGTAATATATCGCTCTGCATTTACCAACGTTTGTTTACGAATCCATTCTTCAGGCACTTTATCTTTATGGGTATTTCTAACTTCTATATAATATCCAAAAACATTATTGGAAGCAATTTTTAAAGATGAAATTCCAGTTCTTTCGGTTTCCCGTTGCAACATTCCATTTAGATAATCCTTCCCTCCTTTTGCAATACTTCTTAGCTCGTCTAACTCTTCTGAAACTCCTGCAGCAATTGCATTTCCTTTTTGAATTAAAACTGGAGCTTCTTCTTTTAATGTTGTTGAAATTTTTTCACGAAGTAACTTACAATCGTGTAATTGTTCTCCTATAATTTTTAAGGATTCATTTTTTGCTTTTTGTGCTTTTTCTTTAATAGGAAGTATCGCTTCTAAAGAATTTTTTAGTTGTACTACTTCTCTTGGGCTTACTTTTCCAGTAGCCACTTTAGAGATGAGTCGCTCAATATCTCCAATCCTTTTGATGTTTACTTGTACATCATCTAATACTTTTGAATCCTTCAACAAATAGCTCACCACTTCATGACGACTAATAATCTTTTCTTTATTTTTTAAAGGAAGCGCTACCCATCTTTTTAATAACCTTCCTCCCATTGGAGAAATGGTTTTATCGATAACATCTAGTAGTGTAACCGCGTTTTGAGATGAAGAATGGTACAACTCTAAATTACCAATCGTAAAACGATCCATCCAAACATATTCATTTTCTGCAATTCGTGAAATTTTTGCTATATGCTGTAGTTTATCGTGGCGTGTTTCAGATAAATAATGAAGTGCAGCTCCTGCCGCAATGATACCTGAAGTCATATCTTCAATACCAAAACCTTTTAAGCTGGTGGTATTAAAATGGTTATTTAAAGTATCGGTGGCATAATCTGTTTGAAAAACCCAATCTTCAAGATGAAATACATGGAAATTGTCACCAAAAGTTTCAGAAAATAATTTTCTTTTTTGCTTAGAAAACAATATTTCGGAAGGATTAAAATTTTGAAGTAATTTATCTATATAGTCTGAGTTTCCTTGAGATGTTAAAAATTCACCCGTAGAAACATCTAAAAATGAGACCCCAATTTCTTCTTTCTTTTTTGAAGCCGTATTAAAATGTATGGCAGCCAAAAAATTATTAGATTTAGACTGAAGGATATCGTCATTTAAAGCAACTCCGGGGGTAACTAATTCGGTAACACCTCTTTTTACAATATTTTTGGTTTGCTTTGGGTCCTCTAATTGATCACAAATCGCAACCCTACAGCCAGCCATCACCAGTTTTGGTAAATAGGTATTTAAGGAATGATGAGGAAACCCAGCTAATTCTATCTTTTCTCCATTCCCACCATTATTTCTAGCAGTTAAGGTAATATTTAATATTCCTGCTGCTCGTATGGCATCTTCGCCAAAAGTCTCGTAAAAATCTCCTACTCTAAACAACAATAAAGCATCTGGATACTTAGCTTTTATGCCATTGTATTGCTTCATCAAAGGAGTTTCTTTTTTTGCCATAATGCTTCTAACAGAATAAGCTAAAGTAAAGAAATCTATATTTTATTTGAAATGTTTTCTAAGGAATTATGTTCTTTTATCAACAATAAGAATTTAAATCAATCAAATTGATAATGAAGCTTTCTTTCAATCAAGAATTGTAATTAAAAAATTACTTTTGCTTTATGAAAAACAGAAAATTAAAAAATAGCGAGTTAGATAGAATTAATAATGATGAGTTTAAATCTTCTAAAAAAACTCCGCTAATTATAGTCCTAGATAATATTAGAAGCCTAAACAATATAGGTTCTGTTTTTCGTACTTCGGATGCTTTCTTAATTGAAAAAATCTACCTCTGTGGTATCACAGCACAACCTCCACACAAAGATATTCATAAAACTGCATTGGGTGCAACTGATAGTGTGGAATGGGAATATGTTGAAAACACCATAGATTTGATAAATCGGTTAAAAACGGAAGGAGTAAAAGTTGCAAGTATCGAGCAAGCTGAAGATTCTATTTCGCTTGATAATTATAAAACGCAACCCAATACAACCTATGCTATTGTTTTTGGAAATGAAGTAAAAGGAGTTTCTCAAGAGGTAGTATCGATAAGTGATGCTGTGATAGAAATCCCACAATACGGAACCAAGCATTCTTTAAATATTTCGGTTAGTTGTGGAGTAGTTGTTTGGGATTTATTTGTAAAATTTAAACTCTAAATAAAACTAGACTAAAAATTGGAAGAGATCCGGTTTATCGTTTAAATAATCACCATAAAAATTATGCTTTTTCATTCTAGCAATTAAAGGATGGAGATTATTAGGATGTTTTATTTCGACCCCAACAACTGCAGCACCATTTTCACGATTGGTCTTTTTAGTGTATTCAAAGTGAGTAATATCATCTTTGTCTCCTAAAACATCCACCACAAATTCCCTAAGTGCTCCAGCACGTTGTGGGAATTTTATAATAAAATAATGCTTTAAGTTCGCATATAATAATGCTCGTTCTTTAATTTCTGGAGTTCGAGTGATATCATTATTACTCCCACTTATTAAGCAGACTACATTTTTTTCTTTTATTTCATTTTTATAATAATCCAATGCTGAGATACTTAATGCACCCGCAGGCTCAACTACAATAGCGTCTTTATTATAAAGATCTAAAATAGTTTGACAAACCTTCCCTTCAGGCACGGTGATCATGGCATCTAAATTTTGTTCGCATATAGGAAAAGTGAGAGATCCTACTTTTTTTACTGCTGCTCCATCTACAAACTTTTCAATAGTTTGTAACTCGGTATTTCTTTTGTTTTTTATAGAAATAGACATAGACGGAGCTCCATCTGGCTCAACTCCAATAATTTTTGTTTTTGGAGATATTATTTTAAAAACAGAAGATAATCCCGCTGCCAATCCACCACCTCCTACTGGAATAAAAATATAATCTATAATCTTTTGGCTTTGTTTTAAAATCTCTAGGCCTACTGTTGCTTGCCCTTCAATCACTTTTTCATCATCAAAAGGATGAACAAATGATTTTTGGGTAAGCTCACAATTTAATTTTGCCGCTAAACAAGCGTCATCGTAGGTATCTCCTTCCATGATAATCTCTACATACTCCTCTCCAAACATTTTTACCTGTTCAATTTTTTGATTTGGAGTTGGTAAAGGCATATAAATAGTTCCTTTAATTTTTAGCAATTTACAAGACAAGGCAACTCCTTGGGCATGATTTCCTGCACTTGCACAAACAATTCCTTTTTTAGTTTCTGAAAGACTCAAAGATGATATTTTATGGTAAGCCCCTCTTATTTTATAAGATCTAACCGTTTGAAAATCTTCACGCTTAAAAAACATGTTACATTCAAATTTATTTGAATAGTGAAGGTTTTTCAATAGTGGAGTAACTGAAGCAATCTCTTTTAAATTTTCTGCAGCAGCTAGCACATTAGCTAATGTTGGGGAATACGAAATTTTAGTTTTTGCTTCATCCATAGTTTATCATTATTAACTTTTTGTTTTCACCGTTTTCATTGCAGTCATTGCAGTACGTAATGATTTCCCAATTTTTTCGATAGGATGATTTCTAATCGAATCATTTACCTTAATTAAAGTTATATTATGTACATTTTCTGAGGATGAATAAGGCTTTCCTATTAATGAGATATCTACCGTTTTCATAAAGTCTCTCAATAATTCTTTACAAGAATGATCAAACAAATAGCAGCCATATTCTGCTGTATCTGAAATAATTCTATTCATTTCAAAAAGTTTTTTTCTAGCTACTGTATTTGCAATTAGTGGAAGTTCATGCAAGGACTCATAATAAGCAGATTCTGCAACGATACCAGATTTTACCATAGTTTCATAGGCAAGTTCCACACCAGATTTCACAAAAGAAACCATAAGAACTCCATGGTCAAAATATTCTTGTTCAGAAATTTCACCAATACTAGCTTCCGTTTTTTCAAAAATAGTTTCTCCGGTTTCTGCTCTCCATTTTAATAGATTAACATCCTCATTTCTCCAATCTTCCATCATAGTTTTCGAAAAATATCCAGACATAATATCGTCCATATGCTTATTAAACAAGGGGGCTAATATTTCTTTTAATTCTTCAGAAAGTTGATTCGCTTTAATTTTGGCAGGGTTTGATAATCGATCCATCATATTAGTGATTCCACCATGTTTTAATGCTTCTGTAATAGTTTCCCATCCATACTGAATAAGTTTTGCAGCATAGCTAGCCTCAATCCCTTTTTCTAACATTGTATTAAAACACAAAATAGAAGCGGTCTGTAAAACTCCGCATAAAATAGTTTGTTCTCCCATTAAGTCTGACTTCACCTCAGCGACAAAAGAGGAAGCTAACACCCCTGCTTTATGACCCCCTGTAGCTACCGCATATGCTTTTGCTTGATCCCAACCTTTTTGTTCTGGATCATTTTCTGGATGAACCGCAATAAGTGTAGGCACGCCAAATCCACGCTTATACTCTTCCCTAACTTCGGTTCCCGGACATTTTGGAGCTACCATAATTACGGTAATATCTTCTCTAATTTTTTTTCCTTCTTCAACAATATTAAACCCATGGGAATAGCTTAAGGTTGACCCCTTTTTCATTAAGGGCATGATAGCATCTACAACACTTGAATGTTGCTTATCTGGAGTTAGGTTTAACACCAAATCTGCATTTGGAATCAATGCGTCATAAGTACCAACAGTAAAATTATTTTGTGTTGCATCTTTAAAAGATTTTCGCTGTTCTGAAATAGCTTTTTCTCTAAGCGCATATGAAATATCCAGTCCTGAATCTCTCATATTTAATCCTTGATTTAAACCTTGAGCTCCACAGCCAACAATTACAATCTTTTTTTGTTTTAATTTCTTAACGCCATCTTCAAACTCTGAGGTATCCATTAATCGACACATTGCTAATTGTTCGAGTTGGTTTCTTAAGGAAAGTGTATTAAAATAATTTGCCATTTTATAATTTTTTAATGTTTAATATTTCTGAAATATTCATTCTTTCTTTTGTGATTGCCACTCTTCCCGATCGCACAAATTGCATTAAGCCAAATGGTTTTAATTCGTTATATAAGGAATCGGTATCCGATTTTGTACCAGTTTTTTCAACCACAACAAACTTTTTTTCTATTTCTACAATTCGCGCATGATTAGTACTGATTATTTCTTTAAATTTAGATTCGTATACATTTTTAATATTCATTTTATACAAAGCAATTTCTTGATATACTATTTGGTCTTCTAGATGATAAAACGCCCCAATAACATCAATTTGCTTATCAATTTGTTTTACTATTTTTTCAATAAGAGAGGGGGTTTCTTTAACTACAATCGTATATCGGTGTACATTTTCTATTTCAGATTTTGAAGCAGTAATACTTTCAATATTTACATGTCTTTTGGTGAAAATTGTAGTTACCCGATTTAATAATCCAACAAAATTTTCAGTGTATATAGAAACGGTGATTATTTGTTTTTCCATTAGTCTTTATTTTAATCTAACTTCCGAAACTGACGCACCCGTAGGTATCATCGGAAATACATTATCTTCTTTTTCGATTTTTACTTCTAAAAAATAAGAATCTTTACTAGCTACCATTTTTTTTAATGCAGCCTGTAAATCTTCTCTCTTATCTACACGTTGTGCTTCTATATCATAGCCTTCAGCAATCTTAACAAAATTTGGGTTTACCATTTCTGTGGAAGCATATCGTTTGTCAAAAAACAATTCTTGCCATTGACGTACCATACCTAGAAAGCTGTTGTTTAAGACCACAATTTTAACAGGTACTTTCGTTTGAAAAATAGTCCCTAATTCCTGAATAGTCATTTGATATCCTCCATCTCCTATAAAAGCTATTACTTCACGATCTGGGGCTCCCATTTTAGCTCCAATTGCTGCGGGTAAAGCAAAACCCATAGTTCCTAAACCACCTGAGGTTATTGTACTCCTGCTATTATTAAATTTTGCATATCTCCAGGCAAACATTTGATGTTGCCCCACATCTGAAACGATAACTGCATCCCCTTTTGTTTCTTTATTAATTCCTTCCATGACCTCTCCCATAGTAAGTCCTTCCTTTTTAGGCTGTAACTGATTTTTTATAACTTCCCTATATTCTATTTCATACAAGTCTTTAAATTCTTGATGCCATTTTTTATGTGAAGTCTTTTTAATAAGTGGAATGATTACTTTAAGCGTTTTCTTTACATCTCCTAAAACAGCAACATCCGTTTTAACATTTTTATCTATTTCGGCGGGGTCGATCTCAAAATGTACAATTTTTGCTTGTTTCGCATAGCGTTTTAAATCTCCTGTAACTCGATCATCAAATCGCATTCCTATAGCGATTAACACATCGCATTCATTGGTTTTTAAATTGGGGGCATAATGCCCATGCATTCCTACCATCCCCACAAATAACGGATGATTGGTTTCTAAGCCTGAAAGTCCTAATGCTGTAGATGCAGTTGGAATTCCTGTTTTTCTAATAAAAGATTTCAATTCCTTCTCAGCATTTCCTAAAATCACACCCTGTCCCATTATGATAAATGGTTTTTTTGCTGAATTTATGATATCGGCAGCAGATTTTATCTGTTCTAAATCTAACTTTGGAACTGGAAAATAACTCCTAATATTTTTACATTTTTTATAACTAAAATCTAATTCTCCAAATTGCGCATCCTTTGTAATATCAATTAATACTGGTCCAGGTCTACCGGACTTAGCGATATAAAATGCTTTAGCTAAAACCTCCGGAATTTCTGAAGCTTTGGTAACTTGATAATTCCATTTGGTTACTGGGGTAGAAATACTAATAATATCTGTTTCCTGAAAGGCATCTGTTCCTAAAAGGTGAGAAGCAACTTGACCTGTAATACAAACCATAGGTGTAGAATCTATTTGTGCATCGGCGATCCCCGTTACCAAATTAGTAGCTCCAGGCCCCGAGGTTGCAAATACAACTCCAGTCTTTCCGTTAACTCTAGCAAATCCTTGAGCAGCATGAGTTGCTCCTTGCTCATGACGGGTTAATACATGATGCAATTGATCCTGGTACTTATATAACTTATCATAAATTGGCATAATTGCTCCTCCTGGATAACCATATATTAAATCAACACCTTCTTTCAATAAACATTTTATAACAGCTTCTGCGCCCGAAATTTTAACGGTAGTATTTATTACTTTTTTTGTCTGAGTTTTTGTTTCCATACTATTTTTATTAAAACTCATCGGTTACACATCCTTTAGATGCCGATGAAACTGTTCTTGCATATTTATAAAGCACACCTCGTTCTGCCTTTAGTTTTGGTGCTACCCATTTTTGTTTTCTTTCTTGTAATTTTTCTATTGAAACCTCTAGAGAAATCATATTTGATTCTGCATCAATACTAATAATATCTCCATCTTTTACTAGGGCTATGACTCCTCCATCTTGGGCTTCAGGAGTAATGTGGCCTACAACAAACCCATGGGTTCCTCCAGAAAAACGACCATCTGTGATTAATGCAACTTCCTTTCCAAGTCCTGCTCCCATAATGGCAGCTGTAGGTTTCAACATTTCTGGCATTCCTGGCCCTCCCTTAGGTCCTTCATATCTAATTACAATAACATCTCCTTTCTCTACTTTTCCATCTCGAATTCCATCATTTGCTTCAAATTCTCCATTAAATACTTTTGCTTTTCCCTTAAAGTAAAGCCCTTCTTTTCCAGTAATTTTTGCAACACTCCCTTCTTTAGCTAAGTTCCCATAGAGCATCCGTAAATGCCCAGAACTTTTAATAGGATTTTCAAGTGATTTAATTACTTCTTGACCTTGGGTTAGATCCGCTACCTCTGCTAAATTTTCAGCAAGTGTTTTTCCTGTTACTGTTAAACAGTCCCCGTGAAGTAATCCCTTTTGAAGTATATATTTTAATACCGCTGGAATGCCTCCTACATGATGAATATCTTCCATTAGGTATTTTCCGCTGGGTTTTAAATCTGCCAAGAATGGTGTTTCATCACTTATTTTTTGAAAGTCTTTTAAACCAAAATCTATTCTTGCTGCTCTAGCGATTGCTAAAAAGTGAAGTACAGCATTGGTAGAGCCTCCTAAAATAGTTACTAATCGGATTGCATTCTCAAGAGATTTTCTAGTGATGATATCGGAAGGTTTAATGTCTTTTTCAATTAAATTTCTCATCGCATTTCCCGCTTCGACAGATTCTTTTATTTTTAAATCGCTTTTGGCTGGATTTGAAGAGTTATAAGGTAAGGACATTCCTAAAGCTTCAATTGCTGAAGCCATCGTATTAGCTGTATACATACCGCCGCAAGCACCTGCTCCTGGACACGCTTTCTTAACGATACTTTTAAATTCAGCTTCACTAATTGTTCCTGCAACTTTAGATCCCCAAGCTTCAAATGCAGAAACCACATCCAATTTTTCACCTTCATGACAACCGGAATCTATAGTACCTCCATATACCAAAATCGATGGCCTATCCAAACGAATCATCGCCATTAATGCCCCTGGCATATTTTTATCACAACCTACAACTGTTATTAAGCCATCATAACTCATTGCTTGTACAACGGTCTCCATAGAATCTGCAATAATATCCCGGGAAGGCAAAGAGTATCGCATTCCTGGGGTTCCCATAGAAATCCCATCACTAACTCCTATGGTGTTGAAAATAAGTCCGATTAGATCTGCTTCCTGAGTTCCTTTTTTTACAAATGTTGCCAAATCATTAAGATGCATATTGCACGGATTTCCTTCATAACCTGTACTTGCTATCCCAATTATTGGTTTTTTAAAGTCTTCTTCAGTTAACCCAATGGCATGCAACATTGCTTGAGCTGCTGGTTGGCTTGGGTCCTGAGTAACTGTTCTACTGTATTTATTTAATTTTTTCATGTTGTTACTAGTATTTTAAAAAAAGGCTTTTTTATTTTTATAGCAAACTGTATCAACTAAGTTGAAATATTAATAATGTTGCTATAGGTTTTTCATCTATTCTATTTTTAGTTTATGACCATAAAAAAAGCCTTCCGATTTGGAAGGCTTTTTAAAAAATTATTAATTTTAATAGCATCCCTTCATCATTGTGAAATAATCACAATAATAATTATAATAGAAATGATATTTATAAGTTGTTTCTTCATATACAGTATAACCAACTGTTTAAATTATGTAACAAATAATCAAATTTAAATTTAAAAAAGCAAATTTTTTAGGAGTTTATTTTAAATAGTAGCTAATCAGGAAATTAAGCCCTGATTTTTAATAGAATTTTTTCAATTTGTCTTCGGTGTCGAAGCACAAGAAAGATGGTATGCTCCATCAATTGTTCCAAATCGTATCGTTGATCCCAACATACTAAAATTTTATGTTCATTTTTATATTCTTCTAGCTTAATATTCGGGTAATCTTCAAATAATTGGACATTATAATTGAACATTTTAAGTAATTCATCTTGATATTCTGCTACAGAATTAAAAATTAAAGCGTCTTTGTAATCTGTTTTATCTCCAACTAGTTTTTAAATAATGATTGCATATCCATAACCTGAAGTAATCACATGATACAAAGCTGTTTGTATGGATTTGCATTCTGGATCTTTAGTTAATTCATCTGCAATTATGGTTAATTTTTCAAGAGATACGCCTTGAATTATATTTTAAAGTTCAAATATGGTTTTTTCATATTCATCTAATAATGAACCAATCGCTCCATTATTTCTAAAAATATCCATTATTTTTAATTTATAATTTCATTTAATACGGAGAGATAATGCTTTCTGTTAATAACGAAATCCATTTCAGAAATATCGATGACTTTAATTTTGTCGTTATGTTGATTTCTAATAAACTCCATATATCCTTCATTTATTTTCTGAAGGTAATTAGCTTCTATTTCTTGTTCGAAATCACGCCCTCTATTTTTAATATTTTCTAATAGCCGTCCTGTATTCTGATACAAATACACATAAACATCAGGCTTAGGCAATTCTTTATGCATAATGTGATACAACTTTTTATATAATATAAACTCTTCTTCTTGCAATGTGATTTTTGCGAAAATTAAAGATTTATAGGCATCATAATCACCAATAACATTTTCTTTAAATAAATCGTATTGTGTTAAATCGTCTAAAAGTTGTTGGTATCGATCTGCTAAAAATGACATTTCTAACGGGAAAGCAAACCGATCTGGGTCTTTATAAAATTGAGGTAAAAAAGGGTTTTCTTTAAAACGTTCCAATACTAATTTAGCATTAAAATCGGAAGCCAATTGAGTTGCCAAACTTGTTTTTCCAGCACCTATATTTCCTTCGATAGCTAGGTATCTAAATTTAGACATATCATAATCTAATATTGGGTTTCGCAACCATTTAGATTGGTTAATAATCTCGTCACCATCACTGGTTTCTACTAAAAGTTCAGAAATATTTTTGTTCAATTTTGGGTGAACAAAATCGGGTGAAATTACTGCTAAAGGTGCTAATACAAATTTTCTGTTTTGTATTTCTGGGTGGGGAATAATTAAATTTTTTGTGTTTATAATCTCATCATCATAAAACAAAATATCAATATCTATGGGTCTAGATGAAAATCCGGCTTTTTCGTCCCTAACTCTTCCTAATTCCGTTTCGATTGAAAAAATAGTATCTAGAACAAGATCTGCTGATTGATTACTCTCCACTTGGATGACACAATTTAAAAAATCGTCACCTTCAAAACCCATTGCAGGGGTTTGAAAAATGGGCGCAATTTTTTTAATAGAACCTATCTCTTCAAAAATTGCATTTACTGCCAATTGAAGGTTTTCAAATTTATTACCTAAATTACTTCCTAATGAAAGATATATTTTGTGATTTGTTTTAATGGAATTCTTTTTTAACTTGAGTTACGAAATTAAGTAAAAGCTTTATAAGTATCTTTAAAAAACTTAAAATCTTGTATCGAATCTTAAGTTCAAAAGATCAACTTTCTACTCAACGTATTTATCTCATGCTATCTGCATTAGACGCTTCTTTTTTAGATCTAGCAATTTTCACCTTTAGAATATAGTTTGGATTAAAAGTATGCGAAGAAATTAAACCTATTTAGTTAACCGTAATAGTTACTACAAAACCTTCATTACTTCTTACATTAAATATCGTGTTGTCTTCAAAGATTAAATACTGCCCTTTAATCCCTTTTAAAACTCCCTCAAAACTTGGTGTTTTTACTAAGTTTAAACTTTTGGGTTTCTGAGGATATTGAAGAACTGGAAAATCCATATGAGTTTCTTTATTGTTTTCAATAAAATAAGATTTTGCTTCCTCAGGGATATATTGTTTCAGTTTATTTCGCCATTCCACTAAATCTTCATCAGCTATTTTATTAGTGATCATCGTACGCCAATTGGTCTTATCTCCTACATAATTTTTTAATGCGACTTCAGTAATTCCTGCTAAATACCTATTAGGCACTTCAACAATTTCAATTGCTTCATGAGCACCTTGATCAATCCAACGCGTTGGAACTTGAGTTTTACGGGTAACACCTACTTTTACATTACTACTATTAGCCAGATAAACAATATGCGGTTTTAATTGCACCGCTTTTTCATATTCTAAATCTCGGTCTTCAATATTAAGGTGTGCCTTGCTAAGCTCTGGGCGCATAATCCAATCTGCTGCTTGCGGAATTTCATAAAAACAATCATAACAAAAGCCTTGACGGTATATCTTTTTAGCTTTCTCACAATTTAAACACTGATACCCTTCAAAACTAATAGCTATCTTTTTATCAAGTAATTGATTGACATTAAGGAAGTCATCCTTAAAAACTAAATAGTATTGTATTGGGGAACCTAATTCGGTTTGCATTTTTGTGAGTACTCCGTGATAGTTCATAAGTCTTTACTAATTAAATAAATAGGCTATATGGAACATCTTAATTCTAGGTTTCATTTAAAAACAAGTTTTAAATACGGATGTTTGATAGCAATAAAATGATTATTTTTATTGCTTAAAGATACATTTTAAAAATGTCGTTACCAATAGTAAATTCGATAGCATCATGGTTTTTAAAAAAGAGAATTCATCAAATAGATTTATTCTTAAAATACCCTATTGATGTTCAAGAAGAACTTTTAAAAGGCTTGATAACCAAGGCTAAGTTTACTGAAATTGGTAATCAATACGATTTTAGTACTATTAAAACGTATGCCGAATTTGCTGAAAGAATTCCAGTAACTACTTATGAAGACAATGAAGCTAGTTATGAACGAGCAAGAAAAGGTGAAAGTAATATTTTCTGGCCAACACCCATAAAGTGGTTTGCCAAATCTAGTGGGACTACCAATGCGAAAAGTAAATTTTTACCCGTAAGTAATGAGTCTTTAGAAGATTGTCATTATGCTGCAAGTAAAGATTTGTTATGCCTATATTTAAATAACAATCCAGATTCCGAATTATTTGTTGGAAAAAGTTTGCGCTTAGGTGGAAGCAAGGAATTATATAAAGAAAACGGAACTGTATTTGGCGATCTTTCTGCCATATTAATAGACAACATGCCTTTTTGGGCTGAATTTAGTAGCACTCCAAGTAATGAAGTTTCCTTAATGCCTGACTGGGAAACTAAAATGCAAGCCATTGTTGATGAAACCATAAATGAGAATGTGACCAGCCTTTTAGGGGTTCCTTCTTGGGTATTGGTTTTATTAAACCAAGTGATTGAAACCACTGGAAAAAACAACTTATTTGAAGTGTGGCCCAATCTAGAAGTATATTTTCATGGGGGAGTAAGCTTTGATCCCTATTTAGAACAATACAAAAAATTACTACCTAAAAATAACTTTCTGTATTATGAAACCTATAATGCTTCGGAAGGTTTTTTTGCAATACAGGATAGAAATACCAGTAAAGAATTATTATTAATGTTGGATTATGGGATTTTTTATGAATTCATTCCAATGGATACGTACGATAGTACTGAAGAAATAATCATTCCCTTAAGCGAAGTACAATTAGGTAAAAACTACGCCATCGTTATAACTACAAATGCAGGCTTATGGCGTTATAAAATTGGAGATACCATACGATTTACCTCCATAAATCCTTTTCGAATAAAAGTAACTGGCCGTACCAAACATCATATTAATGTTTTTGGAGAAGAATTAATTATTGAAAATGCAGAAGCTGCATTGCGAAAAGCATCTAAATTAACGCATTCTGAAATTGTAGATTATACTGCTGGACCTATTTTTATGGAAGGAAAAGAAAAGGGTGCTCACGAATGGATTATTGAATTTAAAAAACAGCCAGATGACATTTCTACTTTTAATCAATTATTAGATGCTTTTTTACAAGAAGCAAATAGTGATTATGAAGCAAAAAGATATAATAATACAACCCTAAAATTTCCAAAAATCCATATTGCAAGAAAAGGGCTATTTAAAGATTGGTTAAAACAAAATGATAAAATTGGAGGCCAACATAAAATACCTCGTTTATCTAATTCTCGAGAATTTTTAGAAAAATTACTAAAAAATAATTAGCTAGTTTTTTTGAACAATATTCACTAAAAAGTAATTTTAGTTATAAATAATCTACAAATTAAAAAAATGCCGCTTTTTAGCATCAATTACTTAAAAACCAAATAAAAAAGCACCGTTTAAATACACAATCTATCGTTAAAGTATTTTGTGGTTTTTTCAACTCTAGATTCATAGAAAAAAAGCACACTTTAACGAGTAATTCAATGCTTACAACTAATAATTTTGGTAGTCCTTTTCTTACTCTATATGTTTGCACTGTAATAAAGAATTAATAACTACAAATGAAAAAAATTATATACATAGTAGCAGTTTTATGTTTTGCTATTTCTTTGACCTCTTGCCGATCTTCTGTAGCAATACAAGAAGATTCTAAAGCTTCATTTGCAGGTTATACTTTAAAGAACAAAAAGGAATTAATGGAACAAAAAATACTTAATAAAAAAAGTAAAACTATTATTGCAATTCCATAAAATTTTATATTTGAATTAATTTTAAAAAGCCTCCAAAGTATTAAACTTTAGAGGCTTTTTTTTTATAAATATTTGATAAAAATAAAATTAAGAAACTGCTTTTAATTTTTTAATGGTAGATTTATTAAGTTTCTGTTCTACATATTCTCTAGAAACTTCTAAACTTTTATCATTTCCATCGGGCATTTCAAACATGGCATCGGTTAATACGGCTTCACAAAGTGATCGCAGACCTCTAGCTCCTAGTTTATATTCTACTGCTTTTTTTACGATAAAATTTAAAGCCTCTTCATTGATGGTAAACTTAATGTCATCCATCGCAAACAATTTTTCGTATTGCTTGATAATCGCATTTTTAGGTTGCGTTAATATCGCTCTTAGAGTTGCTTCATCTAAAGGGTTCATATACGTTAATACAGGTAGACGACCAATAATTTCAGGAATCAATCCAAAGTCTTTTAAATCTTTTGGAATAATATATTTTAATAAATTATCACGATCTACGACATCTTCTTGCATAGAAGCACTAAAACCTACAGCTTGTAAATTTAAACGTTTAGATATTTTACGATCTATACCATTAAAAGCACCACCTGCAATGAATAAGATATTTTCTGTATTTACTTCGATAAATTTTTGATCTGGATGCTTACGTCCTCCCTTTGGCGGAACATTTACAACGGTACCTTCTAATAATTTAAGTAAAGCTTGTTGCACTCCTTCACCACTAACATCACGAGTAATAGAAGGGTTGTCTCCTTTACGTGCAATTTTATCTATTTCATCAATAAATACAATCCCATGTTGTGCTTTATCTACATTATAATCGGCAGCTTGTAATAAACGAGTTAAAATACTTTCTACATCTTCACCAACATATCCTGCTTCCGTTAAAACGGTTGCATCTACAATAGCCAAAGGTACATTCAACATTCTAGCAATGGTTTTTGCCATTAATGTTTTTCCTGTTCCTGTATCACCTACGATAATGATATTACTTTTTTCTATCTCTACATCATCGTCCGTATCTTGTTGTAGTAACCTCTTATAGTGATTATATACAGCGACCGACAATATTTTTTTAGAATAATCTTGTCCAATAATGTACTCGTCCAGGAACTCTTTAATCATTCTTGGTTTTTTAAGCATCAGCTCATCCGACAAATCACTAGTTGACGAATGTGTTGCCTCTTCTGAAACAATTCCATGAGCTTGCTCTATACAACGATCACAAATATGCGCGTCTAAACCAGCAATTAATAAGTTGGTATCCGGTTTTTTACGACCACAAAATGAACATTCTAATTCTTCTTTTGACATAATCCTCTTCTTAATTATATTTCTGCGGAGGCAGAAATCTTATAAATTTTACTGTTCTATTTTTCAATTATCGAACTAAAATCTCATCAATCATTCCATATGCTAGGGCTTTATCAGCTTTCATCCAATAATCACGATCACTGTCTTCATGTACCTTATCGTATTCTTGCCCAGAATGCTTGGAGATAATATCATATAATTCCTTTTTCAAGGCAAGTATTTCTCTTGTTGTAATTTCTATATCACTCGCTTGCCCTTGTGCTCCACCTAATGGTTGGTGTATCATTACTCTTGAGTGTGTTAATCCACTTCGTTTTCCTTTTGCTCCTGCACATAATAAAACGGCTCCCATAGAAGCTGCCATACCCGTACAAATAGTTGCTACATCTGGCTTAATAAATTGCATCGTATCATAAATACCCAAACCTGCATACACACCTCCACCTGGAGAGTTGATGTAAATTTGAATATCTTTAGAAGCATCGGTACTTTCTAAAAATAATAATTGCGCTTGAACAATATTGGCAATTTGATCATTAATTCCTGTACCTAAAAAGATGATTCGATCCATCATTAAACGAGAGAACACATCCATTGCTACAACATTCATCTGGCGTTCTTCAATAATATTTGGTGTAAATCCCATTGGATTCATACTACTTGTAATAGTATCGTAATACATACTATTAATTCCTTGATCTTTGATTGCGAATTTTTTAAACTCTTCTCCGTAGTTCATAAATTTGATTGTTTTATTATTATAAAAAAAGCGTTGAAATTCAACCATTCAACGCTCTAAATATACTGATTTTATCGTTGAATTCCGAATCAAGTTCGGAACGGAAACTCCAATTATTCTCGAATTATTTTCGAGAGCGTTTTTTAATTAGCTCTGCGATTCTTTGATGAATTTATCGTAAGTAATCTCTTTAGTTTTTAATTTTGTTGTTTCCTTAAAGAAATTTAATAGTTTTTGACTATTTAATTGTTCTGAAAGACGTTTTACCTCTTCTTGATTAGACATAATACGAGCAGCTATAGAATCCAATTCCTCTTCAGAAGGGTTTGCTTGACCATACTGCGCCATTTGTCCTTTTATTAAGTTTTTTGAATGGTCTTTTAACTCATCAAATGAAACTTGAATGTCATTATCTTTTCTAATCTTTCCTTCGATTAACTGAAAACGCAATCCTTTTTCACTTTTATCATATTCAGCTTTAGCTTCTTTTTCAGTCATTGGATTTTCACCAGAGTGCTGTATCCATCTTGTTAAAAAGGCACCAGGTAAATCGAATTTTGTATTGGTGATTAAAGACTCAACAACCTCATCCATTAATTTTTGATCACTTTGCTGAACAAATTGTCTTTCTGCGTCTTCTTTAATTTTTGCTTTTAATTCCTTTTCAGTTTTAACCGCATCTTTTCCAAATATCTTATCAAAGAAATCTTGGTTTAATTCAGCCATTTCACGTTTGTTCACTTCTTTGATTTCAAAATTCACTTCAATATCTAATCCGTGAGCATCGTCATGAGAAACATCTAAATATGTTTGATTTTGGTGATCATCCGCAAACAATCCTTTAGTTTTTAAAGCAATAGTATCTCCAACTTTAGCTCCAATAATTTTTTTGGCTTGTGTTTTTCCTTTTATAATTTCTAAAGGAAATGAAGTGTTTTTATCAATTCCTTTTTCTTCATTGGTAAAAACCCCAGTTATTTCATCATTCTTTTCAACTTCATTTTTAGCAATTAATTTCCCATATTGTTTGCGAATAGAGACTACCTGATCATTGATCATTTTATCATCTGCAACAATAGTATAATGAGTAATTGCTTTTTTACCAACAACATCTACTTCAAATTTTGGAGACAATCCCAATTCGAAATCAAAAGAAAAATCTGGTGTATTCCAGTCTATTTCAGTATCATTTTTTGGAAGTGGATTTCCTAAGACATCTAATTTTTCTTCAGTAAGATAGTTATGTAATGCTTCTTGAAGGACTTTATTAACTTCTTCAACTAATACTGCTTTCCCATATTGCTTTTTAACCATTCCCATTGGCACATGTCCTTTTCTAAAACCAGGAATGTTTGCTGTTTTACGGTAATCGGTCAATATTTTTTGAACTTTACCAGAATAGTCTTCTTCTTTAACTACTACAGTTACAACTGCATTTAAACTATCAATGTCTTTTTTTGTAATCTCCATATTCTGAAATGTTTTTACCCCCTATTTTTGGGTGTGCAAAAATACAAAATGAAAACCCTCAATACAAGTATTTTAAGAATTGATTAAGACTGATTCTTATCTTCCTTAATCAATGAATGCAATACCGATTGTAAAAATGACAACAGTAAACTAAATAATAGTGCCCACCAAAACGATTCTACCGTAAAACCACCTAAGAAATTTGCAGCCATTAAAATGATACAGGCATTTATAACAAATAAGAATAACCCTAAAGTAACTAAGGTTGCAGGTAAGGTTAAAAAAATCAATAAAGGTCTTACAAAACCATTAAGTAGTCCAATAACTAGGGCCACCCATATAGCATAAGTATAACTGGTAACATCTACTCCTGGCAATATATTCGCTAACAGTAAAACTGCTAATGCAGTTAGTAATAGTTTTAAAACCCACTTCATGATTTGATTTTTTATAAAGATATAAAATTTATTACTTCATTATAAAAATCTTTAGGATTTTCGGCATGCAACCAATGCCCGGCGTTTTCTATCGTTTTAATTTCTGAATTTGGGAACTGTTTTTTAATTAAAAACTTATCTATTTTTTCAATATAATTGGAGTTAGCTCCTCTTAAAAATAAGGTTTCTTTATCATAAATTGAATTTTCTGAAAGTGATTTACCTACCTCTTTAATATTTTCAATTAGCACCGGAAGATTAATTCTAAGTGCTAATTCATCTTGCTGTTTCCAATACAAGTTTTTGGCTAAAAACTGTCTTACTCCAGCGTTTTTTATATACTCTGAAATAACTTCGTTAGCTTTTTTTCTTGTTTTTATTATCGAAAAATCTAATACCGACAAAGCTTTTAAAATATCTTGATGATGCAAAGGGTACTGTTTTGGACCAATGTCTACTATTATTAACTTTGAAAGTTCCTCAGGATAATTTACAGCATATTCCATGGCTGTTTTCCCTCCCATAGAATGACCTAATAATACGAAATCTTCTAACTTATGAAAATCACAATATTTTTTTAAATCTTCAGCTAAAAAACTATAATTAAATGATTCGCTGTGAAAACTTTTACCGTGATTACGCTGATCTACTAAATGGACTTGATATCCTTGTTCTGAAAATCGCTTCCCTAAAGATTTCCAATTGTCACCCATTCCTAAAAACCCATGAAGAATAATAAACGGTTTTCCTTCACCTAAAATATTAGAATGTAATAACATTAGCTCAATTTTTGTAAATAGCTTTTTATAACATGTTCCATACCTAAATAAAGAGATTCACATATCAATGCATGCCCAATAGAGACTTCTAATAGGTTTGGAATATTTTCTTTAAAAAAACGAATATTCTCTAATGACAAATCGTGTCCAGCATTAATTCCCAAACCTAATTCATTGGCTCTAATTGCACATTTAGTGTAAGGTTCAATCGCTTTTTTATTACCTAAGCTATATTGCATAGCAAATTCTTCGGTATATAATTCTATCCGGTCTGCTCCCGTTTCAGCTGCACCTTCAATCATAGCTATATTTGGATCTATAAATATGGAAGTTCTAATGCCTTGGCTTTTACATTCAGAAATTATTTCAGCTAAAAATATTTTATGAGTAATAGTATCCCATCCTGCATTAGAGGTAATGGCATCAACTGCATCAGGAACTAGTGTAATTTGAGTTGGTTTGATGTCAAACACCATTTTTAGAAACGAATCAATAGGATTTCCCTCAATATTATACTCTGTGGAAATAACAGGTTTGATATCATAAGCATCTTGATACCTTATATGCCTTTCGTCTGGGCGAGGGTGTATAGTTACTCCTTCGGCTCCAAATTTTTGGACATCGATGGCAGCCTGCAACACACTTGGAGTATTACCTCCTCTTGCATTACGTAAGGTTGCTATTTTATTAATATTGACGCTTAGTTTTGTCATGATTTAAATTTAGAATGTCAAAAATACAATTTGAACTATGTATTTAAAGCTATTTTTTAAGTAATTTGCAAAAAATAACAATTGTGAATACGCAAGAATACATTATTAACGACATTGCTCCTTTTAATATTGATACCAACATATTAGAAGTTCAAGATATTTTTAACCAATTAACTTATTCTCATGTTCCAGTTAAGAAGGATGGAATCTATATTGGTTGTATTTCTGAAAATGACGCACATTGTTTTGAAGGCACAAAGCAATTGAAAGATTACTTATATTCTTTGGAAACATTTTTTGTAAGAGAAAAAACCAACTGGTTGGATATTTTGGAAGCATTTGCCTTGCACAATAGCAATATTATGCCTGTATTAGGAAAAGACAACGCTTACATTGGTTATTATGAGTTAAGCGATATTATGTCGTTATTTAATGACACTCCTTTTTTAAATGAAGCAGGTGGTATTATTGTAATTGAAAAAGAACAACGCGATTATTCTTTTAGTGAAATATGCCAGATCGTAGAATCCAATAACGCTAAAATATTGGGTGTATTTATTTCTAAAATGGATAGAGACATGGTTCAAGCTACTATTAAAATTGGACATATTGGAATGAATGCAATCGTTCAAACTTTTAGACGATACAATTACCATATCGTTTCCAACCATGAAGAAGATCGTTTTTTAGAAGATTTAAAAGACCGTTCTAATTATTTAGACAAATACCTTAATATATAATCTAATGAAAAGAGCATGTTCACGTTTTTCACACATAAGATGATGATTAATAGTGAAGAGCGTGTGACTATTAAAAAAAAATAATTACAAACATATGAAAATAGGTATCTACGGGCAGTTTTATCACGAGGATTCTGAAATTTATATTCAGTATATCTTAGATGCACTTCAAAACAAAAATGTTGAAATTGTTGTAGAAGAGGCGTTTTTAAAAAGTATCAATAAAAATAAAGATATTTCAAAAAATTATTCGAAAATTTCTTCTTTTAAAGAAATAGATGCTAGCTATAATTTTTTTCTAAGCATAGGAGGTGATGGTACTTTATTAAAATCGGTTACCTATGTTAAGGATTTAGGAATCCCAATAATTGGAATTAACACTGGAAGACTTGGTTTTTTAGCAACCATACAAAAAGAAGAAATTACAGATAGTTTATATCAAATTTTAAATGGTAATTATTTTATTTCGGAAAGAAGCTTACTTACAATTTCCACCGACCCAAAAAATGAAAATATTTTACCATTAAATTTCGCCTTAAATGAAATCGCTGTCAATAGAAAAAATACAACTTCTATGATTAAAGTAGAAACTTTAGTCAATGATATGCATTTAACTTCTTATTGGTCTGATGGTCTTATTGTCTCTACTCCAACAGGATCTACCGGTTATTCTTTAAGTTGTGGTGGACCCGTAATTGACCCAAGCACTAACAGTTTGGTCATTACGCCAATAGCGCCTCATAATCTTAACGCTAGACCATTGGTCGTTCCAGATAATTGCACCATTACATTAAAAGTTTCGGGTCGAGGAAAATCACATTTAGTTTCTTTAGACTCCAGAATTGCTACTTTAAAAAACAACACCATTATAACCATTAAAAAGGCACCTTTTCACATAAAACTTGTTCAACTTTCAGAAGATAGTTTTATAAAAACACTTCGAAAAAAATTATTATGGGGTGAAGACAAAAGAAATTAAACAATAAATCGTTTTAATTCTTGTTAATCAACTGAGACTATTTAAAAGATAGTTCTCTGATGCCAAGTTTATTATTATATTTGCAGACTTTTAGATTTATGAAGTTAGTTACCGTTATATTTTTAGTATTGTTCACTCCGTTATTTATGCAATCTCAAACTTATGAGATTGGAGGGTTTTTGGGGATGGCTAATTATATTGGAGATATTGGAAAAACAAGATACATAGCTCCTAAAACTCCTGTTTTTGGCGGCCTTTTTAAATGGAATAGAAGTCCAAGACACTCATTTAGAGGAACAATTTTATTTGGACAAATAGAAGGTGACGACAGCAATTCTAAAGACCCTAGACGTAATGAACGTGGCTATAAATTTGAGAACAGTCTTATTGAGTTATCTCTAGGCTTAGAATATACGTTCTGGGATTTCACTATGCACAGTGGGCTACCAGCACATACGCCTTATCTTTATACTGGGTTAACATATTTTAGATATAACTCTTTAGTTAAAAGAAGTGATGATGTTATTATTGAAGATGGAAAAGCAGGATCTATGGCAATACCTATGGTAATTGGATACAAAGCAACGTTAGGAACAAAATTTGTGATTGCTGCAGAAATTGGAGCTCGTTATACGTTTACAGACAACCTTGACGGTAGCAACCCAAATAAAATTAGAGAAAATCAGGATGGTTCTAGTTTTGGTGATATAAATAATAACGATTGGTATGTATTTACTGGAATAACTTTATCTTACACTTTTGGAAGAAAACCTTGTTATTGTGATTTTTAAATGAGCCTATTAAAACAATTAAACCTTACCAACCTACCAAGCCATATAGCAATTATAATGGACGGCAATGGCAGGTGGGCTAAAAAGAAAGGATTACTCAGAAACCTAGGACATCAAAGTGGAGCAAAAACTGTTAGAGAGATTGTAGAGGTTTGTGCAGAGATTAATGTTAAATTTTTAACGCTTTATGCATTTTCTACAGAAAATTGGAATCGCCCAAAACTTGAGGTTGATTTACTGATGAAGCTTTTAATATCCTCCTTAAAAAAGGAACTTAATACGCTACAAAAAAACAACATTAAACTTGCTACTATAGGCAATATCGATTCTTTGCCAGCTAAAGTTTCTGCAGAACTTAAGGACGTTGTAGAAAAAACAAAAAACAATTCGAGACTTACTTTAACCCTTGCTTTAAGTTATAGCTCTAGAGAAGAATTAATAAAAACTATTAAAGAGATTAGTCTTAAAGTTAAAAATAACCTAATTTCGCCCGGAAATATTGACGAATCGGTAATTAATAATCATCTTTACACCCGTAGTTTACCAGATGTAGATTTATTAATACGCACCAGTGGTGAGCAGCGTATAAGTAATTTTTTACTCTGGCAAATTGCTTATGCAGAACTGTATTTTACAGAGACACTTTGGCCAGATTTCAATAAAGAAAACCTTTTTGAGGCAATATTAAATTATCAAAACAGAGAACGACGATTTGGAAAGACAAGTGAACAACTTAAATAATAGTCCACTATTAAATACTTATAAAAAGATTTATTGTATCCTACTATTTACAATATTATCTATTTTTACTCTTTCCGCACAGCAATTACCGCTACAAGGAAATAAAAAGTATACTATTAAATCATTAACTGTTTCAGGAGAACAAAGTTTTAATGAAAAAACAGTAATAGCTTTTACAGGACTAAAAGTAGGAGACCGTATTTATATCCCAGGTGAAAAACTTAGTGAAATAACCAAAAAACTTTGGGAACAAGGACTTTTTAGCGATATTGCATTTTATGTAACCAACATTGTTGGAGATGAAGTTGATTTAGAACTTAACATCGTTGAACTTCCAAAAATTAAGGATGTAACAATTGTTGGCGTTAAAAAAGGAAAACAGAAAGAAATTATTAAGGATAATAATTTAAAACCTGGAGTAAAAATCACAAAAAACCTTATTACTACAACTAAAAACTATATTAAAAAGAAATATAGAGGGGACGGATATTTTAATACAGAGGTCGATATTACTACCGTTCCTTATGCAGATTCTTTAGGAATTGAATACTCCAAACATCTTACACTTACCATTAATAGAAACAAAAAAGTTAAAATTTCATCTATTGAGATAGAAGGAAATAAAGAGATGTCAGACAGTAAATTAAAAGCTGCTATGAAAGACACAAAAGAGAAAAATTTCTTTCGTGTTTGGAAAAGATCAAAATTTGCTGAATCTAGCTATGAAATTGACAAAGAGTTAATGTTAACAAAATTCAGATCTAATGGTTTTAGAGACGCTAGAATTATCAATGACTCAATATATAAAAGGGATGATAAAAATATTGTTCTAAAAATCAATGTTGAAGAAGGTAAAAAATATTATTTCGGTAGAATTAATTTTATCGGAAATAGTGTTTATACCAATACACAATTAAAAAGAGTTTTAGGTATAGCTGAAGGTAATGTATATAACGGAGTATTACTTCAAGAACGTATTGAAGATGCAGCAAATCCTGAAGCAAATGATATTACAAATTTATATCAAAATAACGGATATCTTTTCTCAAGAATAAATCCAGTTGAAGTTGCTGTAAGAAACGACACTATCGATTTTGAAATTAGAATTCACGAAGGTAAGATTGCTTATTTTGACCATATTAGTGTAGTAGGAAATGACAAGACAAACGATCATGTAATCTATAGAGAGATTAGAACTCGACCAGGCCAAAAATATAGTAAACGAGATGTTGTTAGAACTATTAGAGAATTAGGACAGCTTGGTTATTTTGATGCTGAACAGATTTCTCCTAATTTTAATAATGTAGATCCAAACAATGGTACTTTAGATATGGAGTATTCTGTTGTCGAGAAGGGATCTAGTCAAATAGAATTACAAGGTGGTTATGGTGGGGGTGGATTTGTTGGAACTTTAGGTTTATCTTTTAATAATTTTTCTATTCGAAATATTTTTAATAAAGATGCATATCATCCATTGCCAATGGGAGATGGTCAAAAACTTTCAATTAGAGCTCAAGGAAGTACTTTTTATCAAACCTATAGCTTATCATTGGTTGAACCTTGGTTAGGGGGCAAGAAGCCAATACAATTAAGCACCTCTTTATCTCATACCATCCAATACTTTTATGATTATAGAACTAGAGATGTAGATAAATCTCGTCGTTTTTTAATTTCAGGTGGTGCTGTAGGTTTAGCAAAAAGATTAAAATGGCCGGATGATTACTTTACACTTTCGCATTCCATAAGCTATCAACACTATAATTTAAAAAACTATAATACAGGACTATTTACATTTGGAGACGGAGAATCTAATAATTTAGCCTATACCATTGGAATAAGTCGAAATAATACTGCGACTAATCCTATTTTTCCAATGTCTGGGTCGGAGTTTAGTGTTACAGCAAAAGTAACATTACCATATTCTGCATTTAGTAGTACAGATTGGGAATCTTTAAACAACGAAAGAATTGAGCTTGATGGAGTTGGACCTACAGACCCTAGTTATGTAGATGCTACTGAAAGAATTTCTGAAATTGATCAAGAAAAATTTAAGTGGCTGGAGTACTATAAATTAAAATTTAAAGGAACTTGGTATACAAAACTTGTAGGAAAAATGGTATTACGTCCAAGTGCTGAGTTTGGATTTTTAGGAGCATATAATAAAGATAGAGGAGTTGTACCATTTGAGCGTTTCTTTTTAGGAGGTGATGGCCTTGGGTCCTATAGCTTAGACGGTCGTGAAGTAATAGCATTAAGGGGTTACCCTAACCAATCTTTATCAACTATAGATGGAAATGCTTTATATAACAAATTCTCTTTAGAGCTACGTTATCCAATAACTTTAAAACAATTAGCGTCCATTTACGCACTAACCTTTGTAGAAGCTGGTGCTGCTTATGATGATTTTAGAAATTATAATCCTTTTCAATTAAAAAGGTCTGCTGGCGTAGGATTACGTATATTTATGCCTGCATTTGGATTATTAGGAATTGATTTTGGTTACGGATTTGACCCTGTACTTGGTGGTTTTCAACCCAATGGATGGGAAACACACTTTATCATTGGACAACAATTTTAAAAATGGCACGATATTTTCTAAACATACAACTAACAACTATGAAAACAAAAAAGTTATTATTTATTACACTTACTCTTTTGTGTTTTTCTTTTGTAGCAAACGCGCAAAGAGGAGTTCGAATTGGATATATTGATATGGAATATATTCTTGAAAACGTACCTGAATACAAAGAAGCATCTACTCAATTAGAGGGTAAGGTTCAGCGATGGAAAAAAGATATAGAAAAGAAAAACGATCAAGTTGAACTTTTAAAAATTAACCTAAGTACTGAAAGAGTTCTACTAACTACTGAATTAATTGAAGAAAGAGAAGAAGATATTAAAGTTTTAGAAGATGAAATGTTGAAATACCAACAAGATCGTTTTGGTCCTAATGGTGATTTATTCCTTCAAAGACGTCAATTAGTGCAGCCAATCCAAGATCAAGTATTTAATATTGTTCAGGAAATTGCAGAGAACAAAAAATATGATTTCATTTTTGACAAATCTGCAGATATTGTGATGCTTTTTTCAGCAGATAGACATGATATAAGTGATATTGTTTTACGAAGTATTAATCGAAGTGCAAAAAGAGAAGAAGTTAGTTCTAAAAGAGATAAAAAAGAAGTAGAACGTAAAGAAGATCTATCTTTAGAAGAAGACAAAGCAGTTACAGAAAGAGAACAAGCAATTGAGGAGAAAAAAGATGCTCGAGAAAAAGACATGGAAGATCGGAAAAAAGTTCGTGATTCTATTCGAGCAGTAAAAAGAGCTGAATATGATGCTCGAAAACAAAAGTTACTAGACGAAAGACAACGTAAAAAAGATTCAATTTTAGAAGCTAGAGCAAATAGAAATAATCCAAACCCAACTAATAATGAAGGGGATAATGATGGTGAGGAAGGTGATGGAAGTAACGACAATGGAAGTAACGACAGATAATTAATAAATAACACTTAATTTTAATACAATTACAATGAAAAAAATGAAATCATTATTCGTAGCAATCTTGCTTTTTATCGGAGCTACTAGTTTTGTTAATGCACAATCTAAAGTTGCGCACATAGACACTCAAGCTTTAGCAGAAGCTATGCCAGAAATGAAAGCTGCACAAAGTCAATTGGAAAATCTTCAAAAAACTTATGATACAGAAATAAAAACTTTAGTAAAGGAGTTTGAAACAAAAATCGCACAATATGAAGTTGAAGCAGAAAGTAAAACTGCTGAAGTAAATTCAAAACGTGCAGAAGAAGTACAAGGAATGCAAGCTAATATTAATGCTTACAGACAAGGTGCTTTAGAAGACTTACAGAAAAAACAAGAAGCCTTAATCGCACCAATTCTAGAAAAAGCTAGAACTGCAATTCAAAAAGTAGGAAGAACTCAAGGATACGAGTACGTAATGGATAGCAGTAGTTTATTATTAGCTGAAGGTAAAGATCTTCTAGTTGATGTAAAAAAAGAATTAGGAATTTAATTTCTAATTTTAATAATATTTCTTAAAACTGCTCTCCTTTTGGTGAGCAGTTTTTTATTTTTATATAATGAATAATAACCCTATTGGACTTTTTGATTCTGGAGTTGGAGGCACTTCCATCTGGAAAGAAATACATCTTCTTCTTCCCAATGAAAGTACTATCTATTTAGCTGATAGTATCAATGCACCATATGGGTATAAATCTGTAGATGAAATTATTTCATTAAGCATTAAAAACACCGAATTATTACTAAAAATGGGAAGTAAACTAATTGTTGTAGCTTGTAATACTGCAACAACTAATACCATAAATATTTTACGTGAAAAATTTGATGTCCCGATTATTGGAATCGAACCAGCAATTAAACCTGCAGCATTAAAATCAACTTCAAAAAGTATTGGAATTTTAGCAACCAAAGGAACTATAAATAGCATATTGTTCTCTGAATCTTTAGATGAATATAAAGAACATATAAAAGTAACAGAAGTTATAGGTGAAGGCCTGGTTCCCTTAATTGAAATGGGTAAAACAGATGATTCAGAAATAGACACATTATTAAATAAATACCTGCAACCTATGCTTAAAGCAGATATTGATTACTTGGTTTTAGGATGTAGTCATTATCCTTATTTAATTCCTCAATTAAAAAAAATACTGCCTAAACACGTAAAAATAATTGATTCAGGTATTGCGGTAGCAAAGCAAACTAAAAATGTATTAATTCAGAAGAATTTATTAGCGAACACCAATCATCAACCCACGCTTAGTTTTTATACCAACACCAACACTAGTATGCTGGAGTTTCTTTTAAATGAAAATTTAAATAAGATATCCATCAATACAAAAGTATTTTAAAATATCCCAAGCATTTTTTTATTAATTTATTGCTGGACAATTACAATCATAAGGTTCATCTCGACCTCCTAGAAAGTTAAACCCTAGCGTTATTTGATGATATCCACCGTTGTCAAATTTCACACTACCCATTTGTTGGGTATAGGTATAAGCAAACATAAATTTATTAAAATTGATTCCAATTACTGGAGTTAAATATTGTAATTTTTGATTAGCAACTTCTATTCCGTTTAAATATTCCGATCCATCAAAACTTCTTCTATATGATATTCCTCCCCATAATTTTCCGAAATCCATAGCTCTATAAACTTTCCCGTTTATATCAACTGATTGTTCTCCGGTTCTTTCTTGAAATTGAAACATAAAAGATGGTTCGTAAGTCCAGGTTGATCCATAATCACCTATTGCGTAGGCTGCAGAAATTATATATTTACGTTGATTACTAGATTCGTAATCTGATGAGTTTATACTTCTGTTTTGAAAAATTAAGTTTTTAACTGTAAAATGTCCTGAAAAATTTAAGAAGTTATAGGATACTCCTGCATCAACATTAAAATAAGAAGAGCTTTGAATTATACCTGCAATTATAGGATCGAAATCTGTAGGGTCAAATTGAGTTTCATCTAATCTCGATTGGATTAATCCAAAACTAAGTCCAAAAGACAATTGATTTAGATCTGCATCACTTCTCGAAAACATAATATGATGGGCATATGTAAGGTATCCTCCAGTTTGAGAATGGTACCCATTTTTATCATTAAAAAATAGGGCTCCAAGCCCAGACCTTTCTCCTAATCTAGCATTAAAACTTAATGTTTGTAAGTTAGGTGCTTCGTTTTGATCAAACCATTGCTTTCTTGCAGTCAACCTTATTTGATTATGTGAAGCTGCACCAGCCATTGAAGGGTGTAATAAATATAAATTATCTGAAAAATAATCTGAATATATTGGGATGCCATCTTGTGAAAATGCCATCTGTGATAACAGAATAAATAAAATTAAGTAATGTTTTTTTATGCTCATTGTTGCTATTTTCTATCTTTTAAGGGTAAAATGCCCTCTAAATTCTTTTTTAATATCGTTTTCGGTATACTCTACTCTAAACCAATAATCACTTGAAGGCATTGGATT
>CAJXEB010000029.1 GCA_913052585.1 uncultured Flavobacteriaceae bacterium
GAAATGACTGCTGAAAGAAAGAAGCGAGCATTAACTGCTGAAGCAGAGGGAGAAGCTTTAGCGGAAGTTACTAAAGCAAAAGCAGATGCAAATGCTACAATAATAAGAGCACAAGCACAAGCAGATGCTATAAAATTAATTGCTGAAGCTGAAAGTACCTATTTATTAAAATTAAAAGAAAACACTAGTACTGAAATTGCTGGACAAATTATTATATCTCAAAAATATATTGACGGTATGAAAGTAATATCTAAAAACCCTGGTGATAAAGTTTTTTTACCAAATAGCTTTAATGGACTTTTTGAATTAACAACTGGTAAAAATTAAATAGAAAATAGGATTACTATAGGAATCAAAAATATATACTTTTTTCCTATATTAGCAGTTCTATTCATTGATTGCCTAATTAAATATACTCCCCCTATTTTTAAGCTGTTATCTGTTTTTGTTATTTTTTAACAATAATGGATAAGACAACTATTGTTGCGTTTATCCCGAATGTATCATCGGGTAAATTGCGTACTTTATTGTTGTTATAAAATCCGTGTGCAATTTTTTTTAACCATTGTACTAAAAAATAACAACTCGTAGAGTAGCAGTTTAAATACCACACCAAAGTACAAACAAAGGAAAATTAATTTCTAAGAACACCCTAAATGAAAAATAAAATGAAAGGAACATTATTAATGTCTTTTGGAGCTATAGTAATGCTTTCGGGCTTTGTTATATTTAATAAAACCTACCAACCAGAACCCTTCGAACAAACTTTCACTAAAGAGTCTATGATGGTTAATAGTGAAAAGAAGGGAGATGACTTTGAAAAAATGATAGTACAAAAATTTGATAAAAACTTATTTACTATTAAAGAGTGGGTAGGTGATAAATTTGTTGATGGTATTTATGCAGAAACCACACTACATCCCGATTTACTAATGGAAATTAATTTGGGAAAAACGATGAGTCAATTTTCTGTGGAATGCAAATGGAGAAAAGAAGCATTTAAGGGCCACGTGGACTTTTCTTATAAAGAGCAATTCGCTAGATACAAACAGTATGGAAAAGAAAAGGATATACCGGTATTTATCGCTTTAGGTATTGGAGGAATCCCTTCTGCTCCAGATAAACTCTACATCATACCCTTGCAGGAAATAGACACTTGGGATCTAAAAATTAGCAACCTAAAAGACTATAAAATGAATCCTGATAAAGATTTTTATTACGATATGGAAACGAAAATGTTAAAGTAAATACTTAGCCTTTTAACATTGATTAGCTAAAACAAAATTTAAAGGACTTTCGAATCATCCTTAATAAATACTAACCATAAAAAAAAGCGGTTAAGATTTCTCTTTAGCCGCTTTTTTCCTGTTTTTTATGTTGTAGCGAGATCGAGACTTGAACTCGAGACCTCCGGGTTATGAATCCGACGCTCTAACCACCTGAGCTACCTCGCCATTTATTTTAAAGTATTTTGTGGTAAATAAATACTTTTTTTTGCAAAAAACGAATCGTTTAGATGCTATTTTTTGCGATGGCAAAGATAGTAACAATTTATACCAGCACAAACATTCCTTTGTGTTTTTGTGATATTTATTCATTTTGTGTTATTAACGTCTTAAGACCAATCAATTTAGAATCTAGAACATCAACCCGACGCAAATTAATTATTAAATAACGATTCATACCGGCTTGTTTTTTTTAAAATGGGGCTTCTATTTAAAAACAGGATATCTTTAGTTAAAACCTCCTTAAAACTAATAAAACAGTAGTATTTAGAGGTTCGCTTACATCAGCAAGACTTCTGTTTTTTTATTTGAGCTTCGTTGATATAAATTAATAAATAGTGCAAATATTTTGCCTTCTTTCTTTTAAAGTACCTAATAAATATATATATTGGACTTTTACTAACAAATAGCCCTATGATTGAAAAAATAAAGTATGAAATGGAATTTCCCATTCAGGCATCTGCTTCACTTTTATACCAATACATCTCTACACCTTCTGGAATGCAAGAGTGGTATGCGGATAACGTAAACTCTAGAGGAGAATATTTTAATTTTATTTGGGAAGGTAGTGAAGAGCGTGCTAAGTTAATTTCAAAACAAAAAGGAAAATCAATTCGTTTTCAATGGATGGAAGATGAAGATACCAGCTATTATTTTGAAATGAGAATCGAATTAGATGACATTACCAAAGACGTATCCATTATGGTCACCGACTTTGCGGAAGAAGATGAGGTTGAAGAAGGGAAAATGCTTTGGGAAAATATGATTTCTGAACTGAAACAATTATTAGGTTCTGCTTAAGAAATCTTTTAAATAGTATATTTGCACCGCCTTCTAAACTAAGGCGGTTTTTTTATGGTCAATTTAAACGGAAAAATAACAAGTATCGAAAAAGGAAACGTTTCCATTAATAATCGTGGCCTGCTATATGGTGATGCAGTTTTTGAAACACTTAAAGTAGTTGCTACCAGAATTAATTTTTGGGAAGATCATTATTTTAGATTAATGGCTTCTATGCGAATTTTAAGAATGGAAATACCCATGACTTTCTCCATGGAATTTCTAGAAGAGGAAATTCTAAAAACGATTGAGGCATCCAATTTGTCTAGCGAAACCTGCAGGGTTAAATTATATGTAAATAGAAAAGAAGGAGGGAAGTACAATCCAACCACTCATGATGTGGACTATTTTATAGCTGTTGAGAAACTCGAAATTCCTTTTTACACGATGGATGATGCTCCGTATGAAGTAGAATTATTTAAAGACTATTATGTGTATTCAAATTTACTTTCTACTTTAAAAACCAATTCGAGAACTGTCAATGTGCTTGGGAGTATTTTTGCACATGAGAATGGCTATCAAAATTGCTTATTGTTAAACGAAAATAAAATGATTGTGGAAGCATTACAAGGAAACTTGTTTTTGGTGAAAGGCAATACCATTATCACTCCACCAATAACGGACGGTTGTTTAAGAGGGATTATAAGAAAACAATTAATTGCTATTGGTAATCAATCAAAAGAGTATACTATAGAAGAAAAATCAATTTCACCCTTTGATCTTCAAAAGGCAGATGAACTTTTTATTACCAATGTTATAATGGGAATTCAGCCTATAACGAAGTATCGAAAAAAAGAATTTACGAATAAGGTGTCTAAGGAGTTATTGCAAAAATTAAATATGAACGCTAGATTGTCTTCTCTGAGCAATTAATTATAGGAAGGGTTTTCTGGTGCATTGGACCAAATAAGATATTCACCACCAAATTCAAGCATTTTTTCTTTCCAGAAATTAGCATCGGTTTCTCCAAGGATTCTGTTTTCATATTTATTTGGGGAGACTACCCAACTATTTACTTCCAGTTCTTCGTCTAATTGATTGTGACTCCAACCTGTATATCCTAAGAAAAAGCGAATTTCAGATTCTTTTATTTTGTCTTCTTGAAGTAAGTTAATAATTTCATTAAAATCACCGCCCCAATAAATACCGTTTGATATTTCAATGCTATTAGGAATTAATTCCGGGATTTTATGAATAAAATATAAATTATCCTGTTCTACAGGACCTCCATTATAAACGGGAATAGTTGAATTTAATTCTGGTATAAAATCATTTAAACTATATTCTAATGGTTTGTTTAAAATAAACCCAACAGAGCCATTTTCATTATATTCAGCTAATAATACCACAGACCTATTAAAGGAGATGTCTCCAATTATAGAAGGTTCTGCTACCAATAGTAATCCTTTTGCTGGTTTTAAGGTTGTCATCATTCTGTTTTCAATAATTAAATCTAAGATTTTATTTTATTAAATGCAAATATTTTAAGCAAGTACTATTATTATAAAATAAAAAAAATCCCCATATCCGAAAACGGAAGGGGATTTTTTAGATAAAAAGGGTTGGATTAGTTTACGCTACTGCTTAAATCTGACCCTGCTTTAAACTTAACTACGTTTTTAGCTTTAATTTTAATTGTAGCTCCTGTTTGAGGATTTCTACCATCTCTTGCTGCTCTTCTAGAAACTGACCAAGAACCAAAACCTACTAAAGAAACTCTGTTTCCTTTTTGTAATGCTCCTTCGATTTCGATAAGCATGCATTCTAATGCTTTTTTAGCTGCTGCTTTAGTGATTCCAGCATGTTCTGCCATTGCGTCAATTAAATCTGATTTGTTCATAGTTTGTAAAAATTAAATTTTTGGTTAAACTTCTTTTTATAATTCTTCTACAAAATTAATGGGATTATCGGTTCACGCAAGTAATAGCAGACTAAATCGCGTTTTTTGTTGATAACTTCATTGGTTTGTTAATAAATCCACCCTTTTTTTATGAAAATAATAAATTCAATGAGAATAAGGCTTTACATCATTTTTGAGTTTTTATCAAAAATAAAACCATTTAAAAGTGACTTTATATCCATTTTTCGCTTTCCTGGAATCTGCATTTCATAAATATTAAGGTAGCCATTACTTGCAGCAACTTTTAACTCTTTTTTGGTACTAATAATTGTTCCGTTATCAAAAGTATGTTCCTCTATTTCATAATTGCAATGGTAGATCTTAACCGTACTTTCTTCATTATTGTTTATCATTTTACACCAAGCAGATGGATAAGGATTAAGCCCTCTAATTAAGGAGTCAATTTCTTCAACAGGTTGATTCCAATCTATTTTAGTATTCTCCTTTGTTAATTTTGGTGCATTTTTTAGTGCATCACTAAAGGTTTGCTTTATCGGTGTTTCTTCACTTCTTTCTATCAATTCCACCGTTTTAATAACCAAGTCACTTCCGGTATTCATTAGTACGTCGTGTAACGTTCCAATGGTTTCTCTATCTTTTATGAATACTTCTTCTTTTAAGATTATTTCGCCAGTATCAATTTTATCGTCAATAAAAAAGGTAGTGACTCCTGTTTTATCCTCTCTATTAATAATCGCCCAATTAATAGGAGCCGCACCTCTATATTGGGGCAATAAGGAAGCATGTAAATTAAAAGTGCCATATTCTGGCATATTCCAAACCGCTTTCGGTAACATTCTAAAAGCGACAACAACGTGTAAATTAGCATTCAATGAACGTAATTCGTCTAAAAAATGTTCCTCTTTTAAGTTGGTGGGTTGTAATATTTTTAAATTTTGGGATACTGCGTATTCCTTAACATCAGATTGCTTTACTTTTCTGCCTCTTCCAGCAGGCCTGTCTGGCGAAGTAATTACGCCTACAATGTTTTTTCCTTCTTCTACTAGTTTTTGTAAAACACCTACCGCAAATCCTGGGGTGCCCATAAACACAATTCTTAAGTCTCTCATTAATTTAAAAAATATTCATTTTTAGTGTTAATTCTAATTTTTTCAACATCCTGTAAATGTCTTAAAACAACTACTATTTTTGATTCGGTAAAAGTAAGTTTTTCTGAAAGTAATCTAGAAGACAATGCTCTTTCTTCCAATAAAAAAAGAATTTTTCCAGAAATAAGTTCAATTTCTTTATTGCTGGGAGTGCTTTCTTGTGAAGCACAAACAGAACAGATGCCACAATTTTCTGCAGATTTTTCGCCAAAATAACGAACCAATTGCACACTTTTACAAATGGTGTCATCACTAATATAGTTGAGTACAGACTTGACTTCAGTTTCTTTCTTTTGGTTGAGTGCTTCTAACTCTCTTGAAACGCTATTGATCGTTTTATCATCTTCTCGTGGTACTATAAAAGTAATGGTAGCATCGGTATGAAATAGTTTTAAGTCCAAGACACCTTCTTGCTCCATTTTCTCAAGGGCATTAATAATGGTCACTACAGACTGCCCTGTTTTTGAAGCAATTAATTCAATTTTCACGGAAGTAGGGGATTCAAAAATACCACCATACATTCTTAAAATTGTTTTGCCAATTAAGGAGATTGTTGGGTTTTGTTCTAAATATTTAATGAGATTTTCGGAACTGACATCAAATTTAAGAATCGATTTTCTGCCAAATTGTTTTGATAGTTGAATAATACCCAAGCGTTCCAATGCTGTTAATCCATTATACGTAAGTAGGGTGTTTAGTTTATAATGTTTGCAGAACTCGATATAATTAAAGCTATTGCTCGAAAACTCTCCTTCGCCATACGAAATTTGAAAATAATTACTTAAGGATCGATAGATGGTTTTTAATTGATTGGTAGTAGGCCTTGAATCTAAAAATTGTTTTTTTATTAATATTTTATCATAATCATTGTACAGGATCATTGCACTCGAATAATTTCCATCTCTTCCGGCACGTCCTGCTTCCTGAAAATAACTTTCCATACTCTCTGGAAGCTGTGTATGAAAAACATACCTAACATTAGGATTGTCAATTCCCATTCCAAATGCATTGGTAGCTACCATAACTTGCTTTTTTCCTTGCAGCCAATCCTCCAAACGAGTGTTTTTTTCTTCTGAAGAAATCCCGCCGTGAAAAAAACTACTCGTAATGCCTAAGCTATTTAGTTGTTGGCTAATTTCAACGGTATTTTTTCTACTCCTAACATAGATAATAGCCGAACCATTATTTTTCTTTAATAATTGTTCCATTCGGTATAACTTATCTTCCTGATAATGTACTTGGTACGATAAATTTTTTCGAACAAAAGAACTTTTTATAATGGCAGGATCTTCTAGTTTTAATTGTAAAACAGTATCCGCTACTACTTCTGGAGTTGCAGAGGCAGTTAAGGCGATCATAGGCACTAAAGGAAGGAGCGTCCTAAGAATGTTACAATTTTTATAAGCAGGTCTAAAATCGTTTCCCCATTGCGAAATACAATGCGCCTCATCAATGGCAAATAAATTTACATTCATTTGTTTGATGCAATTCTGCACTAATTCTTGATGTAACCTTTCTGGAGATAAATACAAAAATTTATAATTTCCATAAATGGCATTATCCAGTAGTGCATTTAAATCTTGATATGAAATTCCTCCAGGAATACTAAGCGCTTTAATGCCTTTTTTCTTTAAGGAGTTCACTTGATCTGTCATTAAGGCTACTAGCGGAGAAACAACGATGCAAATCCCTTCTTTGGCCAATGCTGGTAATTGGAAGCAAACCGATTTACCACCACCTGTTGGTAGCAATGCAACAGTATCTCTTCCGTTTAATACGGTAGTAATGATCTCTTCCTGTTTGGGAAGAAACTCACGATGTCCCCAATAGTTATCCAGTATTTGAATTGGGTTCTTCAATATTAAATTGCTAAGGTTTTAGTGATAAATTTCATTCTGTTTTCTAAGGTTCCAAAAGGTACTTCAATGACCTCATATCCATATTTTTCATAACCTTCTAATAAACAGTCATGTATTTTTTCTGCTTCTTCAAAAGATTCATACCGCTCATTATCTTGCTTGTAAATTTCCTTCCAAGGGGGTAATAAAAATACCGTGTCGTAGCGGTAATTATGGCAAGCTTTTTCAAAATCATCTGGGTAGTTCACCTTTGTAAAGTCCATGTAGGCAGTGATGTCTGGCAATCCTCTATCATAAAAAACATAAGACTTTTCAAAATGATTGATCTCATTAAATTGTTTTAATCGTCCTTCCATTAGCTTCTGGCTAAAAAGAATAGGATCTGTAAGAAATAATTGATCAATTCCTTCTTTCTGAGCTTCAATGATAACGTCACGAGAAATTTCATTCTGACATTGAAAGCCATGTTCAAAAAGGAAAGAAATCAGTGTCGTTTTTCCTGAACCAGGTCCACCAGTAATAACAATTTTATTTGGCATGTATAATAAGATATTATGCAAATAACGTAAATAATTATCGATAGCGAAACCCTATATTTGTAAAGAGTAAAAAAAACAGAATGAATACAGAGAAAGATACTGCTGCATTTTACAAAAGATTGAAGAAAAGTCTTAAAAAAGATACCGCTTGGCCAGCTGCATATTTATATAAGTTTATAGTTCCTGCTAGCACTGAAAAAATCGCAGAAATTGAAGCTGTTTTTAATGATGTGAAAGCGGAAATTACAACTCGTGATTCTTCAAAAGGCACATATACAAGTCTTTCTATAAAAGTTACCATGAAATCTCCAGATGCAGTTATTGAAAAATATAAAAAAGTTTCTAAAGTAGAAGGAGTTATTTCTCTTTAAAAATTAGTATTTTGCACTCAGAATTAAAATTACTTCAATAAATAAATCACATTGCGAATTTTATTACCGCAATATTATCCTTAAATTTTGATAGATCATATAGAATACAACTCTGAGCGACCAAAGCTTATAATACCTGAATATGGAAGACATATTCAAAAAATGGTAGATCAAGCAATCGCAAAAGAAACAAAAGAAGAACGAAATAAAGTTGCAAGCAGCATTATTGCTGTGATGGGTAACTTAAATCCACATTTGCGCGATGTTACAGATTTTCAACACAAACTTTGGGATCAATTATTTATTATTTCAGACTTTAAATTAGATGTAGATTCTCCTTATCCAATTCCTAATAGGGAAGAATTACAAGAGTATCCTGAATCTTTAGAGTATCCTCAAAACTTTCCAAAATATCGTTTTTACGGAAACAATATTAAGCGAATGATTGATGTTGCTATTAGTTGGGAAGATGGAGAAAAAAAGGAAGCTTTAGTACTTACTATTGCTAATCACATGAAAAAATGCTTCTTAAATTGGAATAAAGATACCGTTGAAGATGATGTTATTTTTAAACATTTGTTCGAACTTTCTGATGGTAAACTAAACCTAAAAGAAAGTGAAGAAGAACTATTAGACACAATGACTATTCTTAAGAATAATAAAAGTTATGGTGCTAAGAAAACCACAAAAACTTATAAAAATCCTAAAGGAAGAACCTGGAAAAAATATTAATATGCGTTAAGCAATATTGAAGCTTGATTTAGGTTTATTAATAATAGTAATAGTTAGAAAATCAGTTATTTTTTATGGGATCTTTTCGAATAGAAGGAGGTAATAGATTACAAGGAGAAATCATACCTCAAGGTGCAAAAAACGAAGCTTTACAAATACTTTGTGGTGTTTTATTAACAGACGAAGTAGTTTTTATTGAAAATGTACCAGACATTCGAGATGTTAATAAATTAATTGAAATCCTTGCAAACCTAGGTGTTAAAGTAAATAAACTTGGAAAAGGATCCTATTCTTTTCAAGCAGATGATTTAGATTTAGATTACCTAGAATCTGAAAAGTTTAAAGAAGAAGGAAGCTCGTTAAGAGGTTCTATAATGATTGTTGGCCCTTTGTTAAGCAGATTTGGAAAAGGATTTATTCCTCAGCCAGGAGGCGATAAAATTGGAAGACGACGTCTAGATACCCACTTTGAAGGTTTTATAAAATTAGGTGCTACTTTTCGTTATAATAAAGAAGAATGTTTTTATGGTGTAGAAGCTCCTAATGGACTTACGGGTACGTATATGTTATTAGATCAAGCATCGGTAACCGGAACTGCAAACATTGCTATGGCTGCAGTATTAGCTAAAGGAAAAACCACCATCTATAATGCTGCTTGTGAACCTTATTTGCAACAATTATGTAAAATGATGGTTTGTATGGGAGCTAAAATAGAAGGTATTGGCTCTAATTTATTAGTAATAGAAGGAGTAGAGGCTCTAAAAGGTTGTCATCATCGGGTACTTCCAGATATGATAGAAATAGGAAGTTGGATAGGTTTAGCCGCTATGACTCGTAGTGAAATAACGATAAAAGATGTAAGCTGGGAAAATTTAGGATTGATTCCAGATACCTTCAGAAAACTTGGAATTATTGTGGAGAAAGTTGGAGACGATATCCACATTCCAATACAAGAGAGTTATGAAATTCAAGGATATATAGACGGTTCTATTTTAACGGTTTCAGATGCTACGTGGCCAGGATTTACTCCAGATTTATTAAGTATTGTTTTGGTGATTGCTACGCAAGCAAAAGGAAGTGTTTTAATACATCAAAAAATGTTTGAAAGTCGCTTGTTCTTTGTGGATAAGTTGATTGATATGGGAGCAAAAATAATATTATGTGATCCCCATCGTGCAACAGTAATAGGTTATGATTTTGAATATCCATTAAAAGCAACTACGATGGTGTCACCAGACATTAGAGCTGGAATTTCATTGTTGATAGCTGCTTTGTCTGCCAAAGGAACTAGTATTATACATAATATTGAGCAAATTGATCGTGGTTATGAAAATATTGACGAAAGATTACGTGCAATAGGAGCTAAAATCACAAGAATTGATTAATTATAATTAGGATTTTCTCTTATTGATTTCGTCTTGAAGTTTTCTTCTAATTTGTTGTTCTCTTTCTAAAGATCGTTGTTTAAAACTTTGAAATTCTTCGTCAGTTTCATCAAGCTTTATTTTTGTTGTTTTTATAATATCAAATCCACTTTTAAATTTTATAAACAAAACAACAATTATTAGTAATAGTACCCCAAGTGTAAAAAACACAAAAAATGTATAGGTAGATTTTTTGGTTAGAATACCTAAAACATTGATGCCATTTTCTTTTCCTTGAGAAATAGTTAATTTGTTTTTTGTAGCATCTAATTCAATTATTAAAGAGTTAATATTAGAATTTTGTATTTCAATTTCAGAAGATATGGTAACTATATTTTCTTCTAAAAGAGATATTGAATCTGAAACATTTTTTCTCAGTTTATAAATCTTCTCTTTCTTAACTACCTTATAATCTTGAAAACTATTAGATTTTTTAATTAAATCTTCAAATTGATCATCAATAGATAGTTGCTGCGCTTGTATGGTAAACGTAGAAAATAATAATAATAAGGATATGCGTTGGGAAATGTTCATAATAATCTAGATTAACTTAATACTAAAAAAGTGCAATATTATAAAAATTGCATAAAACTCTCCCGATTTATTAATAAATTTTATGCAGATATTTTATTTTTTTTATGAATAAAACTCAATGCTCCAGACGGACATTTTTTAATTTGTGAAATTATTTTTTTATTAGAAGATGCTTCTAAATTAATCCAAGGTATAATAGAATTGCTAAACACATCAGATAATCCATTGGCACAATTCTCAGCATGAATACATTTAATAGGATTAAACAATACTGTTAATTCCCTATTTTCATATTTATTTTTATCATTTTCCATAATATTTCTTTCATAAATTATTTTAAAATAAACTCATAATATCGATAAAAGTAGCAAAATAATCGACATAAGACGCATAAATAAGAATAATCTTAGAAAATAATAATATTAAGCACAAACTAATTATTTTCTATTTTTATGTAAAACTTTATGAATAGTATTGATTAAATTTGTGGTTACTTAAAAAATAACAATTAATAAATAATGGATATTATGAAAAAACTAATTATACTAACACTTGTTTTTGCCATAACATTAACTGCAAATGCTCAAGTTAAATCACCTCAGGCAAGTACATCGCAAACTATTAGTCAAACTGTTGGATTAACGAATGTTGAACTTTCTTATTCAAGACCATCCATGAAGGGAAGAGTTATATTTGGTAATTTAGTTCCCTATGATAAAGTATGGAGAACGGGTGCTAATGGAAACACAAAAATTACATTTGATAAAAATGTAATGATTGGTGGAAAAGATATTAATGCGGGAACGTATGCTATTTTTGCAAAACCTAATGCTCAATCTTGGGAGGTTTATTTTTATTCAGATTCATCAAACTGGGGAACACCAGGAGAATGGGATGCTGAAAAAGTGGTAGCAACAGTAAAAGCTAATGTTGTTCCTTTACCATTTAATGTTGAAACGTTCAGTTTATCATTTGATGATATCACTAATAATTCTGCAAATTTAGGTTTCTCCTGGGAAAATGCATATATAGCTGTTCCAATAAGCTTTATGACGGATAGTCAAGTAACAAAAAGTATAGAGTCTGTTATGAGTGGTCCTAGTTCAGGAGATTATTATACTTCAGCTGTATATTATTTAAATGCAAACAAAGATATCAATAAAGCTAAAAACTGGATTGATAAAGCAATTGAAATGAATGATGAACCTGCTTTTTGGTATTACAGACAGCAATCTTTAATTTATGCGAAATCGGGTGATAAAAAAGGGGCAATCAAAGCTGCTAAAGAATCATTAAGGTTAGCTAAAGAAGCTGGTAATGATGATTATGTAGCATTAAATACTCAATCATTAAAAATTTGGGAAGGTAGAAAATATGAAGATAGATAGATTTTATAACTATTAATTTATAAAAAAAAGCAGCTAATTATTTAGCTGCTTTTTTTATTTCTATAATTCATCACTTTTTTCTTCTTGGCCATTACTCATTAAATAGGCCTTTAAAAACTCATCGATATCACCATTAAGTACATTATCAACATTCCCAGTCTCATGAGCAGTTCTTACATCTTTAATAAGCTTATAAGGGTGAAGTACATAATTTCGTATTTGTGATCCCCATTCAATAGCCATTTTACCAGATTCTATTTCATTTCTTTGTGCTTGCTGCTTTCGCAGTTCAATTTCATACAATTGCGATTTTAGCATTTGCATGGCTTTCTCGCGATTTTCTAATTGTGATCTAGTTTCAGAATTATGAATCATAATCCCTGTAGGAGCGTGAGTTAAAATAGCTTTTGTTTCCACTTTATTTACATTTTGACCACCAGCACCACCACTTCGAGCAAATGCCCAAGAAATATCCGAAGGATTGATGTCTATTTCTATCGTTTCATCCACTAAAGGATAAACATAAACAGACGCAAAACTTGTATGTCGTTTGGCATTGCTATCAAAAGGGGAGATGCGAACCAATCTATGAACTCCATTTTCTCCTTTTAACCAACCAAAAGCATATTCTCCATCAATTTCTATCGTTACGGTTTTAATACCAGCAACATCACCAGATTGGAAGTTGAGTTCTTTTACTTTAAGGTTGTGTTTTTCTGCCCACATTAAATACATGCGCATCAACATTTCTGCCCAATCACAACTTTCTGTACCACCCGCACCTGCAGTAATTTGTAAAACAGCGCTAAGACTATCACCTTCTTCACTTAGCATATTCCTAAATTCTAAAGTTTCGATAGCATCTAATGCTTCATTAAAGCGTTTTTCTACTTGTTCAGGGCTACCTTCACCTTCTTTAAAAAACTCATAAAGTATTTCTGCGTCATCAGTTAATGCTACTGCATCGTTAAAATCGGTAATCCAATTCTTTTTAGTACGAAGCGTTTTCATAAAAATTTCTGCTTCTTTTGGATTGTCCCAGAAATTTGGATTGTATGTCTTTTCTTCGTCGTTAGCGATTTCTATTTGTTTGCCAGCAACGTCAAAGATACCTCCTTAACGCATCCAGGCGCTTTCTGAGATCATTAAGTTGATCTGTTGTTATCATATATAAAACCCGAAAAGTCGGGAGGCTATTAATTAATTAATATTACTAATAATTAGTAAAAATAGAATTTAACGTATCATCTTAAAAGAAAATTCCGATATTTTTTATAGATTTAAAAAATATTAAATTCACGAAATAAGTATGTTAAAATATTTCACACTTAAAGAGATGATTATTAGCGAATAGCATATGACATTTAAAAAAATAAATAGACACCTATGAAATATACTATTCTTTGTTTTTTTTTCTTTCTTGGATTAAATTCAATTACGGCTCAATTTTTAGAAGAAAAAAAAGAGTTGCAAACTTTTAATGGTTTTTTTAATTTTCATTATTCTGAAAGCGATGGAGAAATTTACCTTGAAGTTGATAAATTAGATACTGAATTTTTATATGCTCATTTCCTTGCCACAGGATTGGGATCTAATGATATTGGATTGGATCGTGGTAAAATAGGAGATGGAGTGGTAGTGAAGTTTATTAAAAGTGGTAATAAAATATTATTATTACAACCAAATCAGGATTTTAGAGCCATTACTGATAACGAATTAGAAAAAAAATCTATTGATCAGGCTTTTGCTAAATCGGTGTTATTTGGTTTTCCAATAAAAGAAACAAAAGGGGATACCTATATTATCGATTTAACACCTTTTTTAATGCAAGATGCTCATCGAGTTGCCAATCGTTTAAAAAAAGCAAAAGAAGGAGTTTATAAATTAGATAAAACAAGAAATGTATTATGGATGCAGCATACAAAAGCATTTCCTAAAAATATTGAGTTTGAATCCTTGCTTACATTTGTTGGTGAACCTACTGGAAAGAATATTGATCCAGTAACTCCTGATGTTAATTCAATTTCTGTAATTCAACATTACAGTTTTGTGGCATTGCCCGATAACAACTATAAGCCTAGAGTATTTGATACTAGGAGCGGTTCTTATCCAATGGAATATATGGACTATGCGACTCCTATTTGGGAGCCTATTAAAAAACGATTTATTTACCGCCATCGTTTAGAAAAAAAAGAACCAGAATTAGAAGTATCTGAAGCAGTTGAGCCTATCATTTATTATTTGGATCCAGGTACTCCAGAACCTATTCGCTCTGCTTTATTAGATGGAGCTAATTGGTGGAATCAAGCATTTGAATCTATTGGCTATAAAAATGGGTTTCAGGTAAAAATGTTGCCAAAAGATGCAGATCCACTCGATCTTCGCTATAATGTAATCCAATGGGTACACCGTTCTACTAGAGGCTGGAGTTATGGTAGTACGATAAGTGATCCTAGAACTGGAGAGATCATAAAAGGACATGTAAGTTTAGGAAGTCTGCGAATTCGCCAAGATTATTTAATTGCACAGGCTTTAATGAATCAACCTTTTGCCGAAAGAGACGATAATTACCAACCCATGTTAGAAATGGCTTTAGATCGTATTAGACAGTTAGCAGCACACGAAGTAGGGCATACCATAGGATTTGCTCATAATTTTGCAGCAAGTTCAACCAATAGATCTAGTGTTATGGATTACCCGCATCCTACCTTAACATTAAAAAATGGTAAAATTGATTTTTCAAATGCTTATGCCAACGGAATCGGAGATTGGGATCAAGTAACCGTTGCCTATTCATACAGTGATGTGCCAAACGGAATGGAAGAAAAAAAGTATTTAAGAAGTTTGCTGAATAATGCATTTGCAGATGGAATGCAATATATATCAGATGCTGATGCTCGTCCACAAGGTAGTGCTCACGCAAAAGCCCATTTATGGGATAATGGTAAAAATGCTTCAGAAGAATTGAATCTTGTTTTAGCATTAAGAAATCAAGCCATAGAAAATTTTTCTATTAATAATATTAGAAAAAACGAACCTTATACCGTTTTAGAGGATGTATTTGTACCCTTATATTTCTATCATCGGTATCAAACTGAAGCTGCAGTCAAAAGTATTGGGGGTTTAAATTACAATTACGCTGTAAAAGGTAGTGATGGCGTAGTAGTAGAAATACTTTCTAAAAAAGAACAAGAGCAAGCGTTAGAATCTGTTTTGCAAACGTTAGAAGTCCAAACATTGCTTATCCCTGAAGATAAATTAAAATTATTTCCACCAAGAGCGATGGGTTATAAAAGAACTAGAGAATCCTTTAAAAGCAATACTAATGTTGCTTTCGATGCTTTAGGTGCAGTTGCTACTGCAAGTGATATGACATTAAGGGTTTTGTTAAACCCTGAGCGTGCCAACAGATTAGTGGAACAGCATGCGATTTCAAAAAACAATTTAGGTTTTGATGATGTATTGGTCCAATTAATTGATCATTGTTTTAAAATAAAAACTTCATCAAATTATAAGGAAGAAGTTAGTCATACTATACAATATACAGTATTACAAAACCTGTTCAATGTAATTTCTTCAACTAAATCAATCACACAAGTTAAAGCTATTGCTAATAAAAACTTGGAAGATCTTATTTCATTATTAAATTCTGATAAAAGCACTTTTAATATGCAATTATTAAGAGAAATAAATGAATTCAGAAAGCATCCTGAAAATTTTAAAACTTTTAAAGCACCAAACATTCCTGATGGTAGTCCCATAGGAAGTTTTCAATGTTATAATACCTTAAATTAAAAAAAAATGAAATATCTTTTAGTAATTATTTTTGGATGGATAAGTTTAGGGGTGCAAGCCCAGCATGATAAAGAACATGTAGATCATTTAGTTTCTAAATTCACAAAAAGCCTTGAAGCCAGAAATATAGTGAACTATGTATATATGTATGAGTATTGCAATGGGAGTATAGAAATGTTTAAATTATCTGATGGACGGAGATGTTCTTCAAAAGGAACTTATTATAAAGCGTATGTTTTTTGGAATGAAGACAGTGAAACGTTAGTTAAAAAAATTGATAATTGCGGATTATTTTATTCGCTACCAATAATTAACAAAGAGATTTTAAGTTTTGTTTCGGCTAATGTTCAACAACTTCAAGAAAAGGTTAAAAAATATGAAGTGGAGACTCCAGAAAATAGACCAACAAAGCAATCAGCCATTCATCCTTGTTTTAAAATGTTTCATTTTAATATAGATGGCAAGTCCTTTGGACAGACCTATAATTTGTATAAATTAACAAATGATTCTAAGTACAAAAATCTTAACTTTGACTATAATAATAATTTAAAAATTGTCGAACTTGAAAAGCTTCTTAATATGGAAATTATGTTAATGAAAACTAAGTTTAGACGGCAATTGTAGCATAAAACCAATACCCAATATGATAATAGATTTGCGTAGCGATACAGTTACTAAACCTACTCCAGGTATGCTGGACGCGATAATGAATGCTCAAACCGGAGATGATGTTTATAAGGAAGATCCATCGGTTAATGAATTGGAAAGGCGATTTGCTGAAAAATTTGGAATGGAAACCGCTTTGTTTTTTCCTACAGGGTCTATGTCTAATCAAGCAGCCATAAAATTACATACTCAACCTGGTGATCAATTAATTTGTGATAAATGGGCGCACGTTTATAATTATGAAGCTGGTGGTGCTGCTTTTAATAGTGGAGTTACTTGCAATTTAATAGATGGAGATCGTGGAATGATTACCGCAAAAGCAATTAAAGAAGGGATTAGTCCAATTTCAAATTATCATACCCCGAATACTACTTTAGTATGTTTAGAAAATACCACTAATAAAGGAGGAGGAGCTTGTTATGATTTTGAGGAGTTTAAAAAAGTTAGAAAGGTTTGTGATGATTATGACTTGGGCTTGCATTTAGACGGAGCTCGATTGATGAATGCGATTGTTGCAAAAAATGAAGATCCTAAAGAATATGGTAATCTATTCGATTCTATTTCAATTTGTTTAAGTAAAGGATTGGGAACTCCTATGGGAACCATTTTGTTGGGTAATAATGACCTTATGAAAAGAGCCGTTAGAATTCGTAAAATATTAGGAGGAGCCATGAGACAAATAGGGTTTATGGCCGCAGCTGGATTATATGCATTAGATCATCAAGTAGAACGCTTATCGTTAGATCATCAAAAAGCTAAAGAAATAGCAGCAACTTTGGAGCGTGTTTCTTATGTTAAAAATGTAGAGCCTACAGAAACCAATATTATAATTTTTAATATAGTAGATGAATTATCAAAAGACAAGTTTGTAAACGATATGTTGCTAAAGCATATTAAAATTAGCGATATGGGACAGGGAAAATTAAGAATGGTAACTCATTTGGATTATACAGATGCGATGCATGAGTTTTTATTAGCTTCCATTAAAAATTATCAATTTTAAAACAAATCCATTCCTGGTATTTTAGGCATTCCTTCACTAGCAACAGCAGCTACTTCAGTTTCATTAACTTTGGTAGCTTTTGTGATAGCTTTATTTAATGTTAAAACTAAATAATCTTCTAATTGTTCTTTGTCTTGAAGTAAAGAGTCATCTATTTCTATATTTTTCAATTCTCTATTAGCAGTAATAGTTATTTTTAAAAGTCCATCACTACTTTGTTCATCAATTAAAACGTTATTCATTCTAAGTTTTGTAGCTTCAACTTTAGCTTGGGCTTCCTTTAGTTTTCCCATCATTCCTTGTAAATCTCCAAACATGATATCGTGTATTTAATTTTAAACAAAATTAGTATATTGTAGCCAAAGAAATCAATAAATTCAAGATGAAAAAAACAATCATTATTTCGATGGTAACCCTTATTTTTGCAACCTCTTGTAAAAACGAAGAACATTCAAAAAAAGATATGGATATAAAAGCTCCAATTGCAGAAAAGATTGAAAAGCATTTAGAAAAGCATGGTGATGTAAGGATCGATAATTATTATTGGTTAAATCAACCAGAAAATGATGAAGTAATAGATTACTTGGAACGTGAGAATGATTATTACGAAAAGATGACAGCTCACACTAATGATTTTCAAAAGGATTTGTTTGAGGAGATGAAAAGTCGAATTAAGGAAGATGATGAATCTGTACCCTATAAATATAACGGCTATTATTACATTACAAAATTCGAAAAAGGGAAGGATTATCCAATTTATACCCGTAAAAAAGATAGCTTAGAAGCTCCTGAAGAATTATTGTTTAATGTAAATGATATGGCTGAAGGTCATTCGTATTATAGTTTATCTGGTTTAAGTGTAAGTCCTGATAATACAAAAGTTTCGTTTGGAGTAGATACCGTAAGTAGAAGAAAGTATACCATTTATATAAAAGATTTAGTAACAGGAGAATTGCTTGATGAAAATATTCCACTTACTACCGGTGGTTCTACATGGGCAAATGATAATGAGACGCTATTTTATACTCAAAAAGATGAACAAACCTTACGTTCAAATAAAATATTCAGACACCGTTTAGGATCTTCAGCAGATAAGGATGAATTAATTTATACGGAGGAGGATGAAACATTTGGAACATTTGTTTATAAAACAAAGTCTAATAAGTTTATTGTAATTGGCTGTTACAGTACGCTAACGACAGAGTATAGCATACTTAATGCCGATACACCTTTTGATGATTTTAAAATATTTCAACCTAGAGTTAGAGGATTGGAATATAGTATTTCTCATTACGAAGACTCATTTTATGTTTTAACCAATAAAGACGGAGCAACTAACTTTAAATTAATGAAAACTCCAGATGATAAAACGTTAATGGATCATTGGGTGGATATGATCGCTCATAGAGAAGAAGTTTTATTAGAAGACATTGATATCTTTAAAGAGTATTATGTTATCGCTGAAAGAAATAATGGATTAAACAAAATTAAAATAGTAAGATGGGATGGAACAAATGAATATTATTTACCATTTGATAATGAAACCTATACTGCTTACGCATCTGTAAATCCAGAATTTGATTCAAAGATTCTTCGTTATGTTTATAACTCTTTAACAACACCTTCATCCATTATTGATTTTAATATGGAAACTCAAGAACAAACTGTTTTAAAAGAAACAGAGGTTTTAGGAGGAGATTTTGATAAAAATAATTACGATTCGAAAAGAGTTTGGGCTACTGCAGAAGATGGTACAAAAGTGCCAGTTTCCATGGTATATAGAAAAGGAATGGAATTAAATGGAAAAAACCCATTGTTATTATATGCTTATGGTTCATACGGAAGTACGGTAGATCCTTATTTCTCTACAGTTAGGCTAAGTTTGTTAGACCGAGGTTTTATTTTCGCTATTGCTCATGTTAGAGGTAGTGAGTATCTAGGGAGAAACTGGTATGAAGACGGTAAGTTATTTAATAAGAAAAACACATTCACCGATTTTGTAGATGTTTCAAAATATTTAATTGAAGAAAAATACACTTCTTCAGATCATTTATATGCAAATGGAGGATCAGCAGGTGGTCTGTTAATGGGAGCAATAACCAATATGGCTCCTGAACTCTATCATGGAGTTGTAGCTGCAGTTCCTTTTGTAGATGTTACTACAACTATGTTAGATGATTCTATACCATTAACAACTGGTGAATATGATGAGTGGGGAAATCCTAATGAAAAAGAATATTATGAATATATGAATTCTTATTCTCCTTACGATCAAGTAGAAAGAAAGGCATATCCTAATTTATTAGTAACAACAGGCTTGCACGATTCTCAAGTTCAATATTGGGAGCCAGCTAAGTGGGTTGCTAAATTAAGAGACATGAAAACTGACGATAATTTATTGTTACTTCATATTAATATGGAAGCTGGTCATGGTGGTGCTTCTGGACGTTTTAATGCCTTAAAAAAGTATGCTAGATCCTATGCTTTTCTATTAGATTTAGAAGGTGTTAAGGACTAGTTAATATTTTTATTGTAAATTTGCTCCGTTAAAAAACTATGGTTTTTAATCATATTTTATTAAAGCGATCCCTTGTATGAAAGAAGATTTAAATGTTTATGACAATATGTTAGGGCTTATAGGAAATACTCCTTTAATTAAGCTCAACAAGATAACATCTAACTTTAAAGGAAACTTCTACGCAAAAGTAGAAGGTTTCAACCCAGGACATTCTTCTAAAGACAGAATTGCACTCTATATTATTGAAGAAGCAGAAAGAAAGGGAATTTTAAAACCTGGCGATACTATTATTGAAACTACCAGTGGTAATACTGGGTTTAGTTTATCAATGGTTAGTATTATAAAAGGGTATAAATGTATCCTTGCAGTAAGTTCAAAATCATCTCCAGACAAGATCGATATGCTTAAAACGATGGGAGCAGAGGTTTATGTTTGTCCTGCTCACGTTCCTGCAGATGATCCAAAATCGTATTACGAAGTAGCTAAAAAATTACATAAAGAAACCAAAGGGTCTATTTATATCAATCAATATTTTAATGAATTAAATATTGAAGCTCATTATAATTCTACAGGACCAGAAATTTGGAAACAAACAGAAGGTAAGATTACTCATTTAGTTGCTTGTAGTGGAACAGGAGGTACTATTTCTGGAATAGCTCGTTATTTAAAAGAACAAAATAGTGAGGTAAATATCATTGGTATTGATGCTTATGGTTCGGTATTAAAAAAATACCATGAAACTAGAGAATTTGATAAAGATGAAATTTATCCTTATCGAATAGAAGGATTGGGTAAAAACTTAATTCCATCTGCAACAGATTTTGATCAGATTGATCGTTTTGTAAAAGTAACTGATGAAGGCAGTGCCCATTGTGCAAGAGAAATTGCTAGTAATGAAGGGTTATTTGTTGGTTATACCAGCGGCGCTACCATCGAGGGTTTAAAACTACTAAACAAAGAAGGAGTTTTTGATAAAGACAGTTTAGTAGTGGTTATTTTCCCAGATCATGGTTCCAGATATATGAGTAAAGTATATAGTGACAAATGGATGGAGCAACAAGGTTTCTTTGATAGTAAAATCACTGAAAATTCAGAAATAAAATACGTGAAATAATATATTAATTATATAAATAATTTTAAAGCCACTACTTATAGTGGCTTTTTTTCATGTTAATTTCTTCTAATAAAGTTTATGGTCATACTGTAAAAAATCAGTATTTTTGTTCGCATACAGAAACTTACTATAATGACGAAAGATTTATTCGAAAAAATATATAAGAACAAAGGGCCTCTTGGGAAATGGGCAGAAGTAGCTGAAGGTTATTTTGTGTTTCCTAAACTAGAAGGACCTATTTCCAACCGTATGAAATTCCAAGGAAAAGAAGTAATAACTTGGAGTATCAACGATTATCTTGGTCTAGCAAATCATCCAGAAGTTAGAAAAGTGGATGCTGAGGCAGGTATTAAATATGGTTCTGCTTACCCAATGGGAGCTAGAATGATGAGTGGTCATACAGACCTTCATGATCAATTACAAAATGAATTAGCAGAATTTGTAAATAAAGAAGCTGCTTATTTACTAAATTTTGGCTACCAAGGAATTGTATCTTCTATAGACGCTTTAGTTTCAAAAGACGATGTAATTGTTTATGATGTTGATGCACATGCATGTATTATAGATGGAGTTCGTTTGCACTTAGGAAAGCGTTTTACCTATAAGCACAATGACTTGGAGAGCATTGAAAAAAACCTTCAACGAGCTACTAAAATGGCAAAAGCAAGTGGTGGAGGTATTCTGTTAATTTCAGAAGGAGTTTTCGGAATGCGTGGAGAACAAGGAAAATTAAAAGAAATTGTAGCTCTTAAGAAAAAGTATAACTTTCGATTGTTCGTAGACGATGCACATGGTTTTGGTACTTTAGGTAAAACTGGAGCTGGAGCTGGAGAGGAACAAGGAGTACAAGACGATATTGATATCTATTTTGCAACCTTTGCTAAGTCTATGGCGAGTACAGGTGCTTTTATTGCTGCTGAAGAAGAAATCATCAACTACTTAAAATACAATATGCGTTCACAGATGTTTGCTAAATCTTTGCAAATGCAGTTAGTAGAAGGAGCATTAAAACGTTTGGATATGTTGCGTACGATGCCAGAGTTAAAAGATAAACTTTGGGAAAATGTAAGAGCATTACAAGGAGGACTTAAAGAAAGAGGATTTGACATAGGAACTACACAATCTTGTGTAACTCCTGTTTATCTTAAAGGTTCTGTACCAGAAGCTATGGCATTGGTCAAAGATTTACGTGAAAATCATGGGATATTTTGTTCTATTGTCGTTTATCCTGTAATTCCGAAAGGACTTATATTATTGCGTATGATTCCAACGTCTACTCATACTTTAGAAGATGTTGATTTAACGTTAACAGCGTTTTCAGCAATTAGAGAACGATTAGAAAACGGAACTTATAAAAGACTTTCTGCCGCAGTTGCTGCTGCTTTTGGAGAATAATTTTTATTTATTTTGGTTCTATTATAAGAAAAATAGCAGTGCTATCGCCAATATTTAGTACTTCATGCCATTCGGTACCATTACTGTTAAAGTAACTACCCGTTTTTACATTAATTTCTCTTGTGCCTGTAGTGTCTTTTATTCTAAAAGAACTTCCAGCAAGTGTATAGCCAAAATGTGGAAGATGGAAATGACGTTCATGACCAATACCAGGAGCAAAAGTACATTTTAGGATTCTTTGAGATTTATTCTCTTCTAATAATTCGCATACATTTTTCCCTTTCCAACCCGCAGTTAATGGACCTGGGAGCGATGAGCTCGATTTACACGAAATAAAAAGAGAAATTAATAGTAAAGAAAAGTAAGTAAAACTGTTTTTTAAAAACATCTGTTTTTTGTTATAAATCAATTCTGAAAGTACTACGTTCTTTGTGTTTTACAGGCTTATTGTCTTTCCATAATTGCTGAACTGCAACATTTTCTTCAAGTTCAGGATTGGTTTCTGTTTGTACAATCCCTTTTTTCCTAAAAATAGCGCCCATTTCTTCAAAGATTATTGCCGTTACACCTTTACCTTGATATTCTGGATCTACACCAATTAAATAAAATGCAGCGGTATCATTCTTTTTTTGAGCTTTCATTAAATGATACCAACCAAAAGGAAATAATGAACCGTTAGCCTTTTTTAATGCTTTTGAAAAGGAAGGCATTACAATGGAGAAGGCTATTAAATTTTTATTCTTATCTAAAATACACGTAATGTATTCGGGGTTAATAAAATTGAAGTATTTTTCTTTATAATGATCTATTTGATATTGTTGAATAGGGACAAAGGTCTGAAGTGAATTATACGTTTTATTCAATAATCCGAACATATCATCTACATAAGGCAATATATTTTTTTTCTTTTTAAATCGAATCACTTCTAAACTATATTTCTCCTTGATTAAGCTTGAAAACCTTTTAACTTTAGCAGAAGTTTCACTAGGATTGTACAATCGAAATTCCACCCAAGTTGCTTGTTTATCAAAACCTAGAGACTTTAAATGTGCTGCGTAATAAGGATATTGATACCAAGTAATCATAGTATTTAATTCCTCAAAACCAAATGTTAAGATTCCTGCTTTTTCCATATTAGAAAAACCAACAGGACCTTCAGCATATTCGAGATTGTTTTCTTTACCAATTTCATAGACTTTTTGTAGTAATGCTTTGGTAACTGCTATATCATCAATCATATCTAACCAACCAAATCTCACTTTTTTCTTGTTGAGTTCGTTTATTTCAATGTGATTAACTATTGCTGCAATACGTCCAACAATTTTACCTTCACTATAAGCTAAAAAATAAGTTGCTTCGGCATTTTTAAAAACAGGATTATTTACCTTGTCTAAAGTTTCCAGCTCATCATTAGTGAGAGGTGGTACCCAGTACTTGCAGTTTTTATATAAAGAAAAAGGAAATTTCACAAATTGTAATAATTCCTTTTTAGATTTTATTTCTTTTACTTCAATCATAAAATTTTATGGCTAATTTCCTCCATCACCTTCCGTATCGATACTATCTTTTCGTTTACTTTTTTTGTCTTCTTTTTTCTTTCTTGAAGTATTCTTTTCTTCTTTTTTCTTTTTTCTACCGGCTTTGCCTTTATCTTCTAAAAATTCATCTTTTTTGTGCATATCAAATCTATAGGAGACACCTAGTCTTCCGTATAATCTAGACGGTGTATCTTTAAAATTTAATAATACAGCTGCATCTATTTGAAAATCGTTTGTAACTAGAAATGCTGCACCACCACGTAAAATTTGATCTGCGTAAAAATCACTTTTTATACCTTGATTTTCGATGAATGCAGATAGTTTTGCGTTAAATGTATGCGTTAACGTTAAGATATAAGAATATGATTTTTCATCCAATGTAAATCTTTCGCCAATAAGATTGATAACAAAAACCCAACTTCCCCAGTTGTTCTGAGTCGCAATAGCAATTGTTGGGCTTATCTCCATTCCTGTTTCTACTTCTCCCGTAAAAAAAGTTATTTCATTATTAGGAATATGAGTTAATGAATTATCTGCTTGATCAAAATTGGCTCCAGCATAGATTGATATGGCTGGAATTAAATCTTTCCAGTGAAAACCATTATTAGCTTTCCAACTATATAGATTTGGTTTATCTAATTCTTTTTTTCTGTATGGATCAAAAAATAAATATTTTGCTCCCAATGTATTGGAGGTGAAATTACTTTCTTTGTAAGTACTTCCGTTTTCTAATAAAGTAATTGAATTGGATTGATACGCCCCAGTCAAACTTACTTCTAACTCTTCTTTCCAAACTCCATACCTAATATTGTAATCAATAATAAAAGCACTGGTTTCAGTATTTAATAGATTATGATCCTCTTTACCCAATCCAAAACCTGCTTCAAATTGAAGTATTTGTGTTCCTACAGAAAAAGCTCCTTGTGAAAAACCTGGTCTGTTTGAGTTTATGGTCTCTGTATATTGTGAAAAAACAGATAGATAACTGAATAATAAAAGGAAAAAGATACCGGCTTGTTTGATTTTCATATGATATTCGGTTAAGTTCAAAGATATATATTTATCATTTATTTAATAGTAGTTTTTCTTAAATTATCTATTCTATTTGTATTTTTGAAAAGATTTTAATGACTACTATGGATTCCTTTTTACAAACGATATTAATTATACTTCTGGTATATTATGGTTTAAAGATTATTTTTAAATTTTCTAAGCCATATTTGATGAAATATATTGCAAAAAAAGCGAATGAACGCTTCGGAAAGGCTTTTGGGGGTGATCCTTTTAATAATTCTTCAACAAAAACTAAAGAAGAGGGTAAAATTACCATAGATAAATCGCAGGCAAACACAAAAACTTCCAACCCTGAAGTTGGTGAGTACGTGGATTATGAAGATGTAGAATAAATTTAAATAAGTTCTTTTCTTATTTATTTAAAGGAAATCCACAATTTTTCATAAATTCCCCATTTATTCCTTAAAAAACATGATGCAGCGTTTATATAAATTTCTACCACACTTTATTGTTTTTATTTTATTTGTAATAATCTCTCTGGCTTATTTTAGTCCCGTATTGCAAGGAAAAAAGATTTTCCAAAGTGATATTGTTCAATATACTGGAATGGCTAAACAGCAAAATGATTTTAGGAAATCAACTGGTGAAGAAACCTATTGGACCAATTCTGCTTTTGGAGGAATGCCAACCTATCAATTAGGAGCAAAATATCCACATAACTATATTAAGAAATTAGACCTAACTCTTAGGTTTTTACCTAGACCCGCAGATTATTTATTTCTGTACTTTATGGGAATGTATATTTTGTTTTTAGTGTTAAAACTAGATTATAAATTAGCATTCGTTGGTGCCTTGGCTTTTGGTTTTTCTACCTATTTAATAATTATTTTGGGAGTGGGTCATAATGCCAAAGCTCATGCAATTGCTTATATGCCCTTGGTTTTAAGTGGAATCTTATTAGCATTAAAGGGCAACTATTTAAAAGGATTTGTACTCACTACTATTGCTATGGCTTTAGAATTGGTTGCAAATCACTTTCAAATGACTTATTACTTATTATTATTAGTTCTGGTAATTGGTCTTGTTTACCTAATAGATTCCTTTAAAAAGAAAACCTTACCTGCTTTTTTTAAAGGAGTAGGGGTTTTAGTTGTGGCTGTAGTTTTTGCCATTGGTCTTAATGCTACCAATATATTAGCTACAAAAGAATATGCAGATACTTCTACCCGTGGAAAAAGTGAATTAACTATCAACCCAGATGGAAGTACTAAAGAAGCAAATAAGGGCTTAGATTATGATTATATAACAGAATACAGTTACGGAAAATTAGAAAGTTTTAATTTATTCATTCCAAGATTTATGGGAGGTGGTTCGTCGGAACCTTTACCAGACAATCCTAAATCTATGGATGCCATTATGCAATTGGGAGCTTCTCCACAAGATGCAAATCAGATTTTAAACCAAGTGCCCATGTATTGGGGAGATCAGCCGATTGTTGCTGCCCCTGCTTATGTAGGAGCAATTATTATTTTCTTAGCCATATTGTCGTTGTTTTTAATTAAAGGAAAATTAAAATGGTGGTTAGTTGCTGGAGTTATATTAAGCTTGCTCTTATCTTGGGGTAAAAACTTGAGTATCCTTACCGACTTTTTTATTGAATACATTCCTTTATACAATAAATTTAGAGCAGTTTCATCGATACAGGTATTGTTAGAATTATTATTGCCAATATTAGCAGTTTTAGGTTTGCAACAGTTTCTTTTTAATACTGCTGAAAATTCAGAAAAAAAGAAAAAAGCGTTATTATATGCTACCGGAATTACAGCTGGAATAGCTATCATATTCATCTTGTTTAAATCTACATTATTCAATTTTTCAAGTCCTTACGATTCTTATTTTATGAAAGATCTAGGGCCTTCTTTTGTAGATGCGATGCAAGAAGACCGAATGACATTGTTTACCAATGATGCAATTAGATCGTTGGTTTTAGTGCTTTTATCTGCTGGAGTTTTATGGTTTTTCTTGAAAGCAAAATTAAAACAAGGAACAGCTATAGCATTATTTACACTATTAATTTTATTCGATTTGGTTGGGGTAGATAGGCGTTATGTAAATAACGATGATTT
>CAJXEB010000030.1 GCA_913052585.1 uncultured Flavobacteriaceae bacterium
TTTTAAGACGTTATTTAGATATGTATCATGAAATGACCAATGCTTTTCAAAATTACACTAAAGATGTAAAGAGTGGTGATTTCCCTAACGAGAAAGAACAGTATTAAAACAAAGCTGTAAGTAAAAAAAATAATTTGTCTTCAAAAAAAATTTCAAATAAAGATAATCTTCAAGTTATATATGAAGACAATCACATTATTGCTATCAATAAGCGAGTGGGTGATATTGTGCAGGGAGATAAAACTGGTGACACTCCCCTATCTGAAATAGTTAAACAATACATTGCAGAAAAATATAACAAACCAGGAGCTGTATTTTTAGGAGTTGTTCATCGTTTGGATAGACCTACCAGTGGTATTGTTATTTTTGCTCGTACCAGTAAAGCCTTGACAAGATTAAATAAACTCTTTTCAGAACGAAATACACAAAAAACATATTGGGCGATTGTAAAAAATGAACCTGCTACATCTTCAGGTACTTTAATTCATTTTTTAAAAAGAAATCCTAAGCAAAATAAATCGTATGCTCATAAAAATGAGGTTCCAGATAGTAAAAATGCCATTTTAGAGTACCAAGTTGTTAAAAAACTAGATCGGTATTCCTTATTAGAAATCGATTTAAAAACAGGAAGACATCACCAAATTAGATCACAATTGTCATCTATTGGATCTCCAATAAAAGGAGATTTAAAATATGGTTTTGACAGAAGTAATAAGGATGGAGGAATCCACTTGCATTCAAGAAAATTATCTTTTACGCACCCAGTAAATAAAGAAGAAATTAATTTAGTAGCACCTGTACCAAACGATCCTGTTTGGAGAGCGTGTGTTTAGTAATTAAATACTAATCAAATTATTTTTTAAAGCAAAAATCACCAAGCCAACTCTGTTTTTAATTTGGAACCGCTTAAATAATTCACTTCGGTAATTATCTATTGTCTTGGGACTTAAAAACATGAGTTCTGCAATTTCAGTATAGGTTAATTCGCTACAGGATAATTTTAAGAATTTTAATTCGTGTTCTTTTAACTTAATAGTTGGAATTTCTTTTTTTGGTTTTAAGGATTTTAACAATGTGTTTGCAACCTTTTCTGAATGGTAATACCCTTTTTCAAACACTTCATTTAAAGCTATTTCTAAAGCATCGGGATGTATGTCCTTCAGTAAATAACCGTTTGCTCCCCTACTTAACATTCCTAAAACCATTTGCTCATCATCATCCATAGACAAAGCTAATACTTTAACTTCTGGATGCTCTTTATATAGCCATTCCATGGTTTCAAAGCCATTCATAACTGGCATATTAACATCTAGTAAAATAACATCAGGAATAGATTCCTCAGTAATTATTTTTTGTTGTAAATCCTTCCCGTTATTAGCATGATACAATACATTATAACCAGAAAACATTCCAATTAACATTTTTAGGGAATTTGCAACTAATAAGTGATCGTCGACAATTACTAAATTATAATCAGTTTTTTGTGTCATTTGTGAGGGGATATAGTAGTATTAATTTTGTGCCATTACCAATAGATGAAGTTAAGGAATGTTTTGCATTCAACAAGGCGGCTCTTCCTTTTATTGTTTGCATCCCAGAACTTTCTGTTTTTTGGGAGGTATTAAAACCAATACCGTCATCTTCTGCAATGATTTCAAAATCATTAGCATTAAAATTTAAGATTACGGATAATGTTTTTGCTTTAGAATGCTTCATCACATTGGATAAAAATTCTTGATACATTCTAAAAATTAATATTTCATGTGCTGTTGAAATGTATTTTATGTCTCCGTTAATCTGCAAGGTAGCTTCCAAAAACTTCAACCTATTAAATCGTTCAATTTCTATCTCTAAAGAGCGAATTAAACCATTTTTATTAATAACGTCATTGTTTAAGGTTTTAGATAAGTCTCTAACTTCTTTTACGGTATTGGTAACGACATCTCTAGTGTCTTTTAATTGCTCTTGCATCGCTTCAGGTGCTTTTATAAGAAGCATATTTAATTGCATACTAACTACAGATAGCAATTGACCTACATTGTCGTGTAGCTCCCAACCAATATTTTTAAACGTTTGTTCCTGGATTTCTAACTGCGAAGTAGCTAATTCATGTTCATATTTTTTCTCTGCTTCAATTTGTTCTAATAATAGTTTGTTTTTACGCTTCTGAAAAGCAATAAAAAACCAGATTACAAATAATAGCAAGCCAAAAATAACAACAATGGTATAAATAATTAATACAATTGTTTCTGGAGTGATGATGTTTTCTTGTTCCTGAATCATAATTAATTACGAAGTTAACCTTAATTATGTATTTAGTTCATTATTATTCTTTTTTGCACACACCAAAAAACCAATGGTAAAAGTGGTATACATAAATATATTAGCTATAAGGTAAATTATAGCTTTTACATTTACAAATAACTCATTTACTCTTTTAAAATATTGAGAAAATAAATCTATTGGAGTTGTACATAAGTAAAACACTAACACTCCAACAGAAACATAAATTGGTAAGTATTTTTTTAAATTTAATAATTGATTACTTTTCAATAAATCAAAATAAAATAAAACATTAACTAATAATAACAGTAATGTTCCTGCGATTGCAGTAAAAATCGAATCTTCTTTAAAAAACACATCATTTAAAATTAAGTTAAATACACCAATTATTATATATATATAAATCATTAAAGTAATTACTTTTTTTTGAGTTTTACTTTTTAATAAAGACATAAAATAATAAGTAATAAAAGAAAAATTAACTAATGAATAAATATTATAGATCCAAATATTTCTTTCAAAAACAGTATCGTATACAAAACCGAAATACTCACAATCTGTAAAATATGTTATGTTGCTATAAATTGCTATAACTTCAATAATAAATGTAAACCATAAAAAATAAACTAAGTACTTGGTACTATTAGAAGCTTCTGTATTTTTTTTTAAAAAATAAATACCTGCAATTGCAGCAACTAATTCTAATGTATAAAAAGTAGCACTATTTATTAAAAATTTATGAAAGTATTCCAATATTAATATGCGTTAGGAGGCCAGCCATTTTGTCCTTTATTCAACGGATCAATATTATAATTATTAGCAGAATTCCCATTATCACTTTCGGTGGCATTTAAGAATACTGTTGCTTTACCTTGATCTTTACTATCCTTGGCAGCAAAATAAACTCTAATTCCTGGATTGTCAATACTCTGCTTCGTAGATTCGCTTTTTACATAATCTATAAACTCTTGTAATTGTGCGATATTAAAAGTTACAGCAATAACATCTTTAGATCCCATGGCACTTTCAATATATTTTTCTTGGTTATCGTTCCAGTTCCCTTGTAATGCTTTTGCTTCCGTTACGTTAATGCAATTTTTTGGTCTTCCCATTCTATCTTTGGTTTTAGTTGATATTAAAAATAAAGATAGGTTTTTTATTTTTCTTGCAAGGATATTGATGAAAAATTATATCGTAGAGATAAACAAAGAAAAATCGGAGTTTCGCTAAGGTCTGAAATAAGAAAGATTATTCACTACGTTCTGAATTACAAAAGGTCAAAAAACTGATTTCAGCTATCAGATAAACAGCATTCTAAATAATTATAGTTTTAGCAAAAAAAAACTCTATTTAGTTTTAACCAAATAGAGTTTTTAATTTTTGTGACTTAGCGTCTTTACGCGAACTTTTACATTTTTACATCGTCCAACTTCACTTCTTCTCCTTCTTTGCTCATTAGTTTTACTTCATCAAAGCCCATTTCTTTAAACTGTGCAAATTGCGTTGCAGCATCTCCAATAACCACATAGGCCATTTTAGATTCGTCTAAATACTTATTAGCTAATTGCTTATGCTGTTCTAATGTCATAGCACCAATGATAGCTTCTTCTTCAGCAATATAATCTGCAGGCAAATCGTAGATGCTCATTTCTTGTAACATACCCAATAAAGAGAATTGCGTTTCAAATCGTCTTGCATTCGATTTTATCAATGCATTTCTAGTAAAATCTAAATCTTCTTGACTCACACCATTTTTATAAGCTGCAATTTGTTCTTTAAAAATAGAAACAGATTCTCCTGTTGTATTCGTTCTTACGCTAGAAGAAGCTTTAAAGGTTCCTTTAATTTTAGAACCACTAAATCCTGTTCTTGCTCCATAGGTATATCCTTTTTCTTCACGAAGAATTAGGTTTACATTTCCCGAAAAAGAACCTCCTAATTTATAATTCATTACTTCAGCTGGATAAAAATCCTTATCGGTTCTAGCCATAGAAATATATCCAATATTAATTACCGATTGTTTTGCATCTGGAATATCTACAAAATATAAAGAAGCTTTATCTCTATTATTTTCTACTGAATAAGAAGGAATTACCACTTCTTTTGCTGCCCAGTTTTCACCTAATGAAGCTAAACTGTTTTTACTATTAGCTTCTGTAATTGCACCCACTACATGGAAATTACTTATTGTAGGAGAATAGTTTTTAGTATAAAAAGCTTTTAAATCCTCAATCGTAATTGCCTCTACAGAAGCTACTGTACCGCTAGTTGGGTAACTAAAAATATGATTTTCCCCATATAATATTTTGTTATACACTCTACCTGCAACTACATTAGGATTTGCGTCTGATCGTTTAATCTCATTGATCGTTTTTGTTTTGATACGCGCAAATTCCTCTTCGTCCCATCTTGGTTGCAATAATATTTCTTCTACTAAAGCCAAGGTCTTATCAAAATTTCGCACTAAAGTATTACCACTAATTACAATAGATTCTCTGGTAGTGTACATATTGATCCTTGCTCCTAGCATTTCAATTTCTTCTTCCAGTTCTTGAGGTGTTTTATTAGCAGTACCTTCCATCATAATATCGGTCATTAAATTTGCGACACCATTTTTATTCATATCATCTAATAAATGACCACCTTCCATCACTAAACTAAAATTAACTGTCGGAATTTCGTTTTGCTCAATACCATAAACTTTCATCCCGTTTTCTAGGGTTGCAGTCCAACTGGATGGTATATTTAACTTAGGAGATGTCCCTTGTGAAGGCTCCACCGAGCGATCAAAGTTTGAAGGAGTTTTAGTAATTTCTTCGTCAGAACTCTCGACTGTTTTAGCTATATTTTCGGAAATTTTCTCTTCAACCACTGGAGCTTTAGTAGAATTTTCTGTGATTAATGCTAATTGCCCTTTAGGCACAAAACTGGTCATTACAAAAGGTTTGTCTTTGATGTATGTATTATAAACACGCATTACATCTTCCTTAGTTACTTTTTTAATGTTTTCAATATCGGTAGTAATAAATCCAGGGTCACCAGCAAACACGTTGTACTGTGCTAGTTGAAAAGATTTCCCTAAAACACTTCCAATACCATTGTAAAAACTAGTTTCCAATCCAGCTTTAATTCGTTCCACATCTCTCTCTGAAACTCCTTCTGTTTCAAGAACTTTAAAAGCTTCGAAAATTCCAGCTTCCACATCGTTTAAGTTCACCCCATTATTAGCTGTGATTATTATATGAAACTCACCAGCTAACTCCTGCGAGTTATTATAAGCAGTTGTTCTTGACGTTAAGTTTTTATCTTTTACTAAAACTTTATATAAAGGTGCTTTTTTTCCACTTGAAATTATCTCCGCTAAAAAATCTAAAGCATATGCATCGTCTGTATACTGCTCTCTAGTTGGCCACACCATATTTAATTGCGGTGCTGTAGCAAAATTATCTTCGTGAAACAATCTCTTCGTTTCAGAAAGTGTTACTGGCTGAGGCTCTAATTTAGCTACTTCCTCCTTTGGCTTAATTTCTCCAAAATACTTTTCGATTAAGGCTTTAGCATCTTCTGTTTCAAAATCTCCAGCCAATACTAACGTAGCATTATTTGGACCATAGAATTTATTATAAAATTCTTTTACATCGTCTATAGTAGCGTTTTGTAAATCTACCAATTCACCAATAACTTGCCAATTATATGGATGTCCTTCAGGATACAAATTTTTATCGATTACCCAACCGGTATGTCCATAAGGGTTATTATCTACCCGTTGTCTTTTTTCATTTTGTACAACTTCTTGTTGGTTATAGAAAGCAGATTCTGTTACGGTATTAATTAAAAAACCCATACGATCACTCTCTAACCAAAGCACTGTTTCTAATGCATTGTTAGGCACAATTTCATAATAAATGGTACCGTCTTTCCAAGTACCACCATTTAAAGTACCACCAGCATCTTGTATTTTCTTAAAAAATTGATCTTGAGGAACATTTTCAGATTCTTGAAAAAGCATGTGCTCAAATAAGTGAGCAAAACCAGTTCTACCCGTTTTTTCACGATTGGATCCTACTTCGTATTGAATTGCTAACGAAACTATTGGATCACTTTTATCTTGATGAAGCACAACATCAAGTCCGTTTTCTAATTGGTACTTTTCAAACTCTATAGAAAGTTTGGTTTCTATTTTTTCATCTGATTCACTTGTGTTTGAAGAATCTTTACAAGAAATCATTAATAACGAAAAGGCAACTAATGTTACCATCGTTAGTTTAAAAGAATTTTTTAACATTTTGATTAGTTTTAGTATAAGTTATAAAGATACAATAGCCCTATTTTTTAAACCTTAATTTATTGTTAAATCAAAGGAATGAAATTAACAACTATTTAAAGCTATAAGTGCCCACTGCATTAAAACTTTACTATCTTTAACTGCTTTAAAAAGGAAAGTGATGGTTTGAAACATGAGAATAGTTATTTATTCAAATCCACAGAAGGTTTATCTTTGATTTAATTATTAAACAGTTAACATGAAATTATTTGATATAGAATTTGATTCCAATGCCAATTTACTCCCTAAAGAGGGTACGGTAAATTATTATGGGAAAGTTTTAAGTCAACATGAAGCTGACCATTATTATCAAACCTTACTTCATAACATTGAATGGAAAAATGATGAGGCCATTATTTTTGGTAAAAAAATAATTACAAAACGAAAAGTAGCCTGGTATGCAGAAGAAGAGTTTCCTTATACCTACTCTAAAGTTACCAAAAAAGCATTGCCCTGGACGAAAGAGTTATTAAGCTTAAAAAAACTAATTGAACATCAAACAGGAGAACAATTTAATTCTTGTTTACTTAATCTTTATCATAGTGGTGATGAAGGAATGGCCTGGCATAGTGATGGTGAAAAAGATTTAAAAAAAAATGGAGCCATAGGATCTCTAAGTTTTGGAGCTGAAAGAAAATTTGCTTTTAAACACAAGGAATCTAAAGAAAAGGTGGAGTTATATTTAGAACACGGCAGCTTATTAGTGATGAAAGATGAAACTCAAACAAATTGGTTGCATAGACTCCCTCCAACTAAAACAATCAATACACCTCGAATCAATCTTACTTTTAGAAGTATCATCAAAAGATAATTAGCCCAACCAACCATCACGATCTAAACTCCTATACTGAATGGCTTCTGAAATGTGATTACTAGTAATACTTTCCGAAGCTTCCAAATCGGCTATAGTACGTGAAACTTTTAATATTCGATCATAAGCTCTGGCGGAAAGATTTAATCGCTCCATAGCTGTTTTTAATAGTTGCAAAGAGGCTTGATCCAATTTGCAGTACTTCCTGATCTGCTTCACACCCATCTGAGCGTTATAATGAACACTTTCTGATTCTGAAAATCGTTCTGATTGTATTTTTCTGGTTTTGGTAACTCGTTCTCTAATTATAATACTCTCTTCTCCCCTACGATCATCACTCAGTTTTTCAAAAGGAACTGGAGTCACTTCTATATGAATATCTATTCGGTCTAATAATGGGCCAGATACTTTACTTAAATACCGTTGCATTTCTGCTGGAGTAGAAGTCATAGGAGCATTAGGATCATTAAAGTACCCACTAGGGCTAGGGTTCATACTTGCTACTAACATAAAGCTTGAAGGGTATGTTACTGTAAATTTTGCTCTAGAAATGGTCACTTCTCTATCTTCTAAAGGTTGTCGCATAACTTCCAAAACACCACGTTTAAATTCAGGTAATTCATCTAAAAACAAAACACCATTATGTGATAATGAAATTTCTCCAGGTTGTGGATACGTACCACCACCAACAAGTGCAACATCCGAAATTGTGTGATGAGGACTTCTAAAAGGTCGAGCGCTTATAATTCCGCCTTTTTTAATAGTCCTTCCTGCAACACTATGAATTTTGGTAGTTTCAAGCGCTTCACCTAGAGTCATTGGAGGTAGAATACTTGGTAATCGTTTTGCTAACATTGTTTTTCCAGAACCAGGAGGTCCAATTAATATAACATTATGACCACCAGCGGCAGCAATTTCCATACAGCGTTTAATAGATTCCTGGCCTTTTACATCTGCAAAATCAAATTCAGGATTTTCTAATTGATTGTTAAATTCAGATTCAATATCAACTATTGTTTTTTCTAAAGGAATTCCATCATTAATAAAATCAATAACTTCTTTGATATTTTTTACTCCAAAAACATCCATTCCTTCTACAATAGCTGCTTCTTTGGCGTTACTTTCAGGAAGTATAAATCCTTTAAATCCTTCTTTTTTCGCGTTTATTGTAATGGGTAAAGCTCCACGTATAGGCTGTAAATTTCCATCTAAAGATAACTCTCCCATGATGATATAATCTTCTAGGAGATTGGTTTCTTCTATTTGTCCGGTTGCCACTAAAATCCCCATAGCTAGTGTTAAATCATAGGCAGAGCCTTCCTTTCGCATATCTGCAGGAGACATATTTAATATTAACTTTTTTCCTGGAATTTTAAAACCGTTGTTTTGTAAGGCAGCAGCAATTCTATAATTACTTTCTCTAATTGCATTATCTGGTAAACCAACCAGATGATAACCAATACCTTTATCAACGTTAACCTCTATGGTAATAGTGCTAGAATCAACACCAAATACGGCACTCCCATAAACTTTTGTAAGCATTCAATTTAATTTTCAAAACGAGGGAGTTATTGAAGGTATTAAGATAGTTGTTTTTATATAAATTTCAATTCTTGACTTCTATTATTTTTTTTAATGAAATAGCTTCTCCTATATTAGTAAATCCTTCTAAATTAATTTCAAAAAACCCCACAACATCGGAAGTGAAAAATGAAAAATTACTAACACTTGATTTTAATTCTAAACGAGGCAACCAGAATAGTTGATTTCTATAATCAGGTATTCGATTTAAATTTTCTTTATTTAAGCCCTCATAATTTTGATTAAAATACTGCTTATTAGCTAATGGTTTTTCAATATCGGTTTTTGTTACTAGACTAGAATTAAAATCGCCTTCAAAGTCTTTGTTTATTGTCTCGATTGCTATTACTCCAGCATAAGATTTATTCCTAAAATGGACTCTTTTCTTTAAAACAATTATTCTATCAACTCTATTTGCATTAAATTTTAATAAAGATTCATAATCTTGGACCATTATGCCATCCATTAATACTAACGGTATTAAATCCTCAGCAAAATTATCTTCTCTGAATTTTATATGAAAATAAATTTTACTATCAATTTTCTCTTTAAAAACAGGATCTACCACTTCGATAAATACTTCATTTATATTCTCAAATTTTTTGTAGTCCTCTAACTTATAAACCAAGGAAGACTCTTGATTATAAAAATATTGTTTTTGAAAAGATTCAACAATACTATCGGGCTTAACACTAAAATAACTATTCTCAATTTGATTGTGTATACTTCGCCTTAATATATCCTCTTCCATATCTGGCGTTAGTTTAAAAGGGTTAAAAGTTACTTTATCAAGATCTATTATTTTGGGTTTATTAATTGCAACTAAATAATCATCTCTATTTTTATTTACTACTTGGATGATTGCTTTATTACCATCAAAATCTTCGTTTATAAAAAATAAAAAATCACCCTTCTTATCTGTTAATACAATTTCCATGAATAACTCTTCTCCCGGAATCGAGACTGTTACCAATATATTTGAAGCAATTCTAGTTGAATTTTTAACACTAATATTACCGCTTATTAAGGTTCCACCAATTTCAGGAATATGTTCTTTGATATATTTTTTCTTAGTAATTTTTTTATTAAAATTATCACTATAAAACTCTCTTGCACTATAATTTTTTAAATGATTATAGCTATCCAGTTTTTTTACTGAAACAGAATAATTACCAAACCCATATTTATCTTTTGCATTTAATAACTGAACTTCAACTTTTTCTCTTTTATTATAGTATTCTTTATTGGTTGACAGTTTGAATTTTCTGTGGTCTGTGAAATTTTTATCTTTTTCTATTAAACTATTATCTGCTTTTTTTTCATTAGCTATCTTTATATTCTTGACAACATCTCCTTGATTTCCTAAATAGGGATTTATTATATTTAAATTACTTTCATAATAGTTAAAATCATTATTGTTTTGCATCCATTGTGTATAGGCTATTAGCTTATAATTACCTGATTTTAAAGTAGCAGGTATAAAAAATTCACCTTGACCAAAACGATTTTTAAGTTCAATTTTTTGCTTACTAACAATGTTTTTGTTTTTATCTATTAATAAAACATAAGCAATTTTACTTGACTCACTGGCTTTGTTAGTATTTGCTTCTAAACAATAAATTTTATAAAATAAATATTCACCTACAAAAAGCATAGTTGCATTTTGATGAACATATAGTTTTTCCAATGATAAATTTTTATAATTACCTGACACTTGTGATGTTAGGTTTAAATATAAAAAATTAAATAGTATAAGAATTATTGTTTTTTTCATAATGCTAAATTATTCTTCCCAAAATTCTGGTACAATATTAGTCCCTAATGCAGTGCAGTCACCACAAGCTCTTGCTACCATATAAAAAGGACCAATTGTTATTAAATCAATTATCATAGTTCCATCTGCTAAAAAAGTAGTGTCATTTACTTGTGAAGCACCATGAACATAAGCCACGTTATCCGCAATTAAACTTGAAATTAATCCTCCGCAATTACCACTAATAGTATATTGATCTATTGGAAGAACATAACAACCACTCGCATAATGTGGTAAAGGCTCCCCATCATAAAAATCATCAAAATTGAAAAATATTCTTTTTTCACTAACCGTTGAAACATCAAAAAAACCTATTACTTTTTCATCAGGATAATCTTCAGAAAGAATATTTCCATTAATAAATCCTGGTTGGGTTTGTGAAAAAAGGCTCCCTTCTCCGGAAAAATCTTTTAATGCATCATAATAATTATAAGCTTCTAAAGATTGAATATACTGTCGTACTTTAATTGAATACCTCCAAGATAAAATATAATCGTTACTATCGATAAACCTTACTAAGTGTCTATCTACCCTATCTTCTGTCAAGCCATTTGTACTTTCTAGGTTAATATTAGTAGACGAAACTGTATTATAACAGATTTTCTCTTCTTGGATTCGATCTCTTAAATTAACTTCACAAGTAAGCGCATCTACTAATTCTATTTCTTGTGAGGTCCAATCTGGAGCAATTATTTTATAGGTTTCTTCATAGGTATATCTATAAAACTTGGAATTGTTTGTAGGATCATAACTATCCAAATAAATTGCCATTCCATTTACTCCATAATCATTAGTTTCTCTAGCTGTATATAAATTATCAATTTCTGTAGCATGAGTTAATTGTAATGTAGTAGAACTATATATTTTATTATCGTTTGTCTTAACTATTAATTGGTAGTTTACATTATTTTGTGCTGCAAATGTGATATTCGATATGTAAGTTCCAGAATCCGTTTCAGTAAAAACATAAACGCCTTGATCACTTTCTATTTGTACAGTTGCGCCACTCTCTGGGTTAGGTCCATCTTCTTCAAAAGCATAAGTTCTACTTAGATATATTATTTGTTGCTTAGGCTCATTTGTTATTGTTGCATCAATAACTAAAGCACTTTCAAATGTTTGATTGGGTTCAACAAAATCAATTTCTTCAACGCAAGATATAATTACAAAAAACAATAAAATAAGAATTACAGAAAGATTAGATATATAATTTTTCATTTCTTAAAACTTTAAATTAAACGTTACTGTTGGTATTGGTACTGAAAAAATTGAGCTTTGGTATGCTTTAATTTCTCCATTTTCATTTATAAAAAATACGGAATAAGGATTATTTCTACCTAACAAATTATAAATTGAAAAGTTCCAAAAAGTATGAACTCGTTTTTCAATTTTATGACTTCCCTCTATATTAACACTTAAATCCAATCGATAATAATCTGGTATTCTGTATTCATTTCTGTTACTATATAAAACATACTCAGAGCCATTTAAAATATAATTTCCTACTGGTACGGTAACTGCACGTCCTGTTTGATATGCAAAATTTGCTGACACACTATACCGTTGTGTTATTTTATAATTTGTTACCACACTTAAATCATGGGGCTTGTCATAATTAGACGGAAAGTATTCACCATTATTGATCTGTTCTTCTGCAAAATCACTTTTAAATTGATTGAAAGATCTTGAATAGGTATAGCCTAGCCAACCATTAAACCTCCCAATATTTTTTCTTATTAAAAATTCTACTCCATAAGCCTTTCCTTTCCCTTGCAATACTTCCGTTTCAATATTTTCATTAAGAATAAAGTCTGCTCCTACTTTATAATCCAATACGTTTTTTGTTGATTTATAATACCCTTCAATACTAAATTGATACATATTATCATTTAAATTTTTATAAAAGCCTAAAGAATACTGTATTGCCTTTTGAGGTTTTATATTAGCATCAGATAATGTCCAAGTATCCACTGGAGAAACGGTTGTGTTATTGGATAAGGAATGTATATATTGATTTGTATTGTTTACACTTGCCTTTACTGAATATTCATTACCTAATAAATAACGAGCTGAAAATCTAAATTCTGGTCCGCCATAATTTTTTATTACTTCATTTTTTTTATACTGAATTGTATCAATGACAGTTGCTTCATTTTTTGGCAATCCATCTTCATATACTAACTGATTGGATTCGCCCAATCCTAAATATAAAGAATATCGTAATCCTGCATTAATGATGAGTTTTTTATTAATTTTAAAAATATCTGATATAAAAACTGCCGATTCTAAACCTTGTTCATCGGATATAGTTTTAGGAATAACTATAGATTCAGATCCTTTTGGTTTTAACTCTCCAGGACTTATTCCATATAATTTACTCGAAATACCATAATTTATTTTATGTTTTGGGTTTAACTTATATAAGCCTTTAATTTTTAATTCGGTCTCTGAGTTTTGATATCCAAAATCAAAATCGTTGTTTGAAACTCCATCATAATCGATATTAAATTTATACACACTGTTAGTTACTATTACACTACTTGTGCTTTTATCATTAAAGTGATGATTCCATCTTCCAGTTAATAACCTGTTACTATAATTATAGGTGGAATCTGAAGTAATACTAAACCTATCTTTACTATAATAGATCGTAGTTTTTAGATCATCTTTTTCTCCAATTTTAGTATTAAACTTTACAATTGCATCGTAGAAAAAAGCACTACTATTTTGTAATTGCTCATCATCCAAAACATTTAGTATCCAATCTGAATAGGTGGATCTTCCGCCAATTAATACCGCTGTTTTATCTTTAACAATAGGGATTTCTAAAGCTATATTACTTGTTACAGGACCTATAGCCACTTCTCCAGAAAATTTTTCAGTATTCGAGTCTTTTGTCTTTATGTCAAACACAGAAGATAATCGACCTCCAAATTCAGCAGGTATATTACCTTTATAAACATCGAAACTTCCGGTGGTAAATGGATTAATTGCAGAAAACAATCCGAAAAAGTGAGTAGGATTATAAATTACTCCATCATCTAATAAATATAAATTTTGATCTGTTTTACCTCCACGAACATTATAACCTGAAGCTCCTTCGCCAGCAGAAGATATTCCTGGTAATGAAGCGGCAACTTTAAAAATATCTCTTTCACCTAAAACTAAAGGAATGTTTTTAATAATTTTCAAATCTACAGTAGTAGTTCCAGTATTTACATCATCAATATTTTTTTCAACATTAGATTTTAACACAACTTCATCAAGACTTTCAATTTGTTCGACTAAATTAATATCAAGTACTCCATCGCTATAAATAATTACATTTTTTTCAACTCTTTCATACCCTAGGGATGAGATTATCAAAACATTAAGCCCAGAACGCAAGTCTATATCAAATTTTCCATTACTATTAGTAATTGTCCCTTTGTTTTTACCTTTTACTTTTACCGCAATATTAGACAGGCTACTTGAACTATTTAAAGCCTTAATAGTTCCTTGTAGATGATATTGATTTTTAGTATTGGTTTTGCTTTCTTTTCCAATTCTAATAGTTTCAACTTTTATAGTATTTGAGCTTGAATAATTTTTAAAAAATATTGGATTGTAATTACCTTGATCATCTACACTTATACTTTTTTTATTTTCTTTATTTGAAATTGAATCAATAATATAAACAAAAAAATAATCTGGCAGCTCATTATATATTATATTATTTCTCGTTAAAATTATTTTTGACTCACTATCAATAAAAAAGTTTAATTCGGTTTGATTAAATATAGCCTCTAATACTGTTGCGGTTTCAAGGTTTTCAAACTTTCCGCTTACCCTATTATTTAGTAACCATTCTTCAACAAAATAGAATTTATAATCAATTTCGTTTTCTATTTTCAGTAGTACTTCTTTTAACGAGGTATCGTTAAATTCTAAAGTTATAGTTTGTGAATAACTAAAAATTGAATTTAAACAGAATATTAAAATGAATGGTGTTTTCAAACTATGCCAATTTTAATTAAAAGAATTAATATATGTTGACTCAAAAGTAGTATGTTAAGATAACCTTAACAAAACAATACTATCGATATTTATAAATATCGACTTCATTACTTAGGTTTATTTGTAAATACCGACATCTTATTTCTTATTTTAAAAACTGATATGCTGTCCCTTAAATAAAAAAAGCCCTTATCATACATGATAAGGGCTTTTTTTATTTACATTAATTACTATTTTTTCAAAAACTGCAATACTTTGGTATTGTTTTCAGAAGTTACACTAATAAAATAATTCCCTATTGATAATGCAGAAACATCTATTTGTGAAATTGTTGAATTTGAAGTTTTAGAAATTAAAATTTGACCTAGAGCATTTACTATTTTTACATTTGTAATTGGAGTAATTGCACTTAAATTTAATAGATTTTTCGCAGGATTTGGGTAAATCGCTAATCCTTCTATTGTTTGATCGTTTAATCCCAATACTCCATCGACTGTTAACATAAACACTTCTGAGAAGTTACCTTCCGCACAAATAGTATTTGGTTTTACTCTCCAATAATAAGTTGCACCATCTGTTACTCCTATGGCGATATACTGAGGAGTTTGAACATTTTCTGAAAATTCGACTACAGAAAAATCTGAAGATCTACTTAATTCAAAATCATAACTACTTACACTTTCATCTCCAGGCTCCCAAGAAAAAAATATTACCCCAGGTTGATCAACGGCTTCATCTGGAGGAAAAATTAGTCCAATATCAGAAACATCAGTACTTAATATTCTTAAAATTAAATATAAATTAATAGTTTCAGAAGATCCTGTACCAGTTACCATAAAAGGGTAATCTCCAGGAGTTAAACTTCCTAATCCATCTACCGTTAATACTGTTGTTCCTTCAGCACTTAAAGATGAAGAAGAAAAGCTTCCGGAAGTACCAGCTGGCAAACCAGAATCTGTAAAGTCTATAGTATCAGAAAAACCATCATTAAATCCTAAATCAACATTAAAATCAGCACTTCCGTCTGCAATACAAGCTTCTAATATTCCTTGATGAGACGATACTGTAAATTCATTATTACTAATTCCTGTAACTACTAAAGAAAAAGCCTGAACATCATTAATTAAAACATTTCCTTTATGAGATACTTGAATGATATATTCACCTGAAGCACCTTCAATTTCAATTTTTTCAATATTATCAACTAAATTATCTCCAGTTGTTGCTGCTGCGCTAAAGTTTGCAACGTCCAACTTCCAAGGCATAAAGGTTGCGCCTCCATCTTGAGAAACTCTTAAGTCTAAATCGTTAACTAACGAAGGTGTTGGATTGTCCTCATTATCTGGACCATTAGGTAAAAGATTTCCAGCAGGATCTATCCAAGTAATAGAGACCATTAAGTCATTTGCACCATCTGCTTGAACTGAATACGTATATACTTCATCGTTATCTAGATTTTCTTCCAATATAGTAGAAGTTGTTCCATTGTTAGTTATAACTTCTGCAGCTCTTTCTATATTTAATAAACCCCAACCAAATCTGTAATCTGGTCCTGGATTAGTTCCTGCCTCATCTGCAGTATGTAAAGCTAAACCTCTAAGGGTTGAGCTTCTCATATATGCTCCGTTTACATTATTATAATGTTGCTGTAATAATATTAAACTACCTGCTACATTAGGAGAAGCCATAGAAGTTCCACTTATACTAGTGTATCCAGAATTACCCCAAGAAGAGAACATATTTACTCCTTTAGCTGAAATATCTGGTTTTATACGACCGTCATCCGTTGGACCCCAACTACTAAAGGAAGACATATTTACACTACCAGGTCCTGTATAATTTAAAACCTCATTAACTGCTGCCACAATAATGGTGTTTTTTGCTGTTTGGTACCCTTGCAAATAATCATAACCTCCATCTCCAGGATTTTCACCAGACTGGCGGTCATTTCCTGCAGCCCATACACTTGTAAAGTAGGGAGCATTATAGATAATATTATCTAAACTTTTAGCTAAATTACTATAATATCCTAAATCCCAAAGATCCAAAAATTGAATACCTAACCCATAAGAATGATTAGAAACTAATAATCCATTTGCAGCGGCTGCAATCATTTCTCCAGCAGCTCCAGAACTATCGTATGCTATCATTTCAGATAAAGGTGCCATACCTTTAGCACCAGCATTAACATCGCCAGAGCCAATCATCGTTCCAGAAACATGAGTTGCATGATCTCCAGTTTCTGAAGGATTATCTATTTGAGTAACTCTTCCTTCTAATAAAGGATGATTTACACTAACTCCATTTACTTCCCATATACCAAGAAGCATATCCTCACCATTTAAATCAAGACCAGCATCACCACCCGTATGAACTTTATCAGTACGTGTTGTAATTGCTCCTTCTCTATTAAATGTAGTATTATACATTGGGTTACCATTATCATTTAAGCCAACTAAAACAGCTACTCCTCCATTAGGTCTTTCTATTCTTTTTTCCCAACCCATTAATTCAGCTTTCGCTAGGGCTTTTTGTAAATTAAGATTTTCCTTTTCTGACATTTCAGATTGTAATAGACTTAACTTTTCTAAATCATAATTTGCTATAATTTCTTGCCTTTCAGCTTCTGTTTGAGCAAATACTCCACCAGTTGCCAATAGAATAGAAAATATAAATAGTAGTGAATTTTTTTTCATCATTTTTTTTTATTTTTTAACTACACAAAAATAATAAAAAAAGATCACACAAATTTTATTATAACCACTAATATCAATTGGTTTATAAACATACCTCAATATATCTTGATAATTATGAAGGGAATAATAACTGATTGGTTAATTTCTTACCTAATTCAACGCCCCATTGGTCAAAACTAAAAATATTCCAAATGATACCCTGGACAAATATTTTATGCTCGTAAACGGCTATAAGGCTGCCTAAGCTTTTAGGAGTTAAACTGTTAATTAATATGGTATTGGAAGGTTTGTTTCCACTAAAAACCTTGTAAACATTAGGTTCATTTTGTTTATAAGTACCTTGTAATAAAGCTTCCGATTGAGAAAAGAAATTTGCTTTTAATATTTGATGTTGGTTTTTATTATTATAAAGCGACTCGGAAAAACCGATAAAATCTACGGGTACTAATTTTGTACCTTGATGTAATAATTGAAAAAATGCATGTTGTGCATTAGCACCAACATTCCCCCAAACAATAGTTCCTGTTTGGTAATTAATAGTATTTCCATTTCGGTCTACACTTTTACCATTACTTTCCATTACTGTTTGCTGCAAATAAGGTAAAAAATCTTCTAAATATTGAGTATAGGGTATTACTGCTTCAGACTCACAATCAAAGAAATTATTATACCATACCGAAAGCAATGCTAAAACAACTGGAATGTTTTTAGAAAACTCTTCGTTTTTAAAATGTAAATCCATTTCGTATGCACCTCGAAGTAACTCCTCAAAATTATTATAACCAATAGCACAACAAGTAGATAATCCAACCGAACTCCATAATGAAAAGCGTCCACCAACCCAATCCCAAATTGGAAAAACATTGTGTTCCGATATCCCAAAATCGATAACTGCGCTTTCATTTGTAGAAACTGCAACAAAATGCTTTTCTATATCTAATTGTGTTGCTCCTTGCAAAAACCAATTTTTTATAGCATTTGCATTGGTCATTGTTTCTTGGGTTGTAAAACTTTTTGAAACAATTATAAATAAAGTTGTTTCTCTATTGAATTCTTTTAAGTTTTCGGAAACATGGTCACCATCTACATTAGAAATATAATGTATTTTTAAACTGTTACTATAGTATTTCAATGCATTTGTAACCATCTTAGGTCCTAAATCACTTCCGCCAATACCAATATTTACGATATCTGTAATGGTTTTACCAGTGTAACCTTTCCATTTTCCTTTTATAACTGCATTGGAAAATTTTTTCATTTTCTGAAGTGCTTTTTTCACTTCAGGTTTCATTATATCAAAATCTCTTAGCGCTGTATGTAATACTGCTCTATCTTCTGTTTGATTTATTTTAGATCCTTCAAACTGAAGCTCAATAGCCTCTTTTAAACCTAAGTCTTCAGCCAATTCCAATAATAAACTTATTGTTTTATCTGTAATTCTATTCTTAGAATAGTCAACTTGAAATTCATTCCAGGTGATATTCATTTTTTGTACACGTTCTTTATCTTGATTAAATAAATCCATCATATGGACCTCTTTTATTTCAGAAAAATGAACTTGTAATTTTCTCCAAGCTTCAGTTTTAGTAGGATTGATAGAAGGAAGATTCATTTATTATAATTTATGTGTTTTATAGTATTCAATTAAACCATCAATAGGCCTTCTTATTATATTACCTAATTCCAAATGATAGGGTTTCATACATTCCCTTATTATCTCTTCTGAAAAGTGAGCAATGGAACCAATAAAGTGAATCGGTACATTTTGTGATTCTTTAAAACAAAGAATTCTATATTCAATAAATTTTAACATCCCCTCACTAATCAATTTGTAAAAATAGCTATTTACCTCTTCCGAAGTAAAAATAAATTCAGCAAAAGATGCTAAATACATATTTGGGTTATGCCTTTTATAAAGGTGATTTTTAATTTCATCTGGATCCAAATTAAAACGTTTCTCGAAATCTAAAGCCAACTGGGTTGGCATTTTTTTATAAAAGTAATCACGTAATAGTCTTTTTCCAAAGTAATTCCCGCTGGCTTCATCCATTAACGAATAGCCTAAGGATTCTATGCCATTATGAATTTCTTTACCATCAAAATAACAACTGTTTGAACCAGTGCCGAGAATACAGACAATACCAGGTTCAAGAGTAGCGGCGTAGACTGCTGCAACCATATCCTCATTTACTGAAATTTTTGCAATTGGAAATATTTCGGTAAGAACATCATTTAATAATTTAATTGGAGTTTTTGTACCACAACCAGCACCATAAAAATCCACAGCAGTAATCTGTTTTACAAAGGGTTGTATATCTTGATTTGCAAGAATGCGTTCTTTTATATTCTCCTCTGGAACAACGGCGGGATTAAGCCCTTTTGTCCTCGTTTTAAGCACTACATCTCCACTCTTATCTAGTAAAATCCAGTCGCATTTTGTAGAACCACCATCGGTAATTAAAATCATTCCTAAAGTTTTGTAATGTGAATTGCTAAATCTATTAATTTGGAAGAGTAGCCATATTCGTTATCGTACCAGGCCACTAACTTAAAGAAATTATCGTTAAGCGCAATACCTGCTCCTGCATCAAATGTACAAGTATGTGCATCACTCACAAAATCTTGAGAAACAACAGCGTCTTCAGTATAGTTAACAATACCTTTATAAGTACCTTCAGAAGCATTTTTAAACAATTTCATTATGTCTTTATAGCTTGCACTCTTCTTTGTACGAACTGTTAAATCTACAACGGAAACATTGGCAGTTGGCACACGAAATGACATTCCTGTTAATTTTCCATTTAATCTAGGAATAACCTTACCAACAGCAACAGCTGCTCCCGTGGATGCAGGAATAACATTAATTAAAGCACTTCGGCCTGCTCTAAAATCTTTACTTGATGGGCCGTCAACAGTTAACTGAGTTGCAGTCGTTGCATGAATGGTGGTCATGAGTCCTTCAATAATTTCATATTCGTCATCAATAATTTTAGCCAAAGGTGCCAAACAGTTTGTAGTACAAGATGCGTTGGAAACAATTGTATCTGTTGCTTTTATATCTTTATGATTTACGCCCATTACAAACATAGGAACATCTTTTGAAGGGGCAGAAATTACAACCTTTTTTGCACCTGCCCGTAAATGAGCATCAGCAGTGGTAAGACTAGTGAAAATTCCAGTAGAGTCAATGACTATTTCTGCACTAACTTCGCTCCATTTTAAATCTTCAGGGTTTCTTTCAGCGGTTACGCGAATTATGCGATCGTCAACAATTAATTGTCCATTTTTTACTTCAACTTTTCCAGGGTATTTACCGTGGACTGAATCGTATTTTAATAAATAAGCCAAATGATCTACATCTAATAAATCATTTACCCCAACTACTTCTATATCTTTATTTTGTGATGCAATTCTAAAAGCAAGCCTACCTATTCGGCCAAAGCCGTTAATTCCAATTTTTGTTTTCATGTATTTTTTTAATTATATAGACGTGATGTCTGCAACTCTTATTAATTCTAAATCTAATTTTTTGATTGTCTTAAGTGTTTCTATAAATGGGACACAAATCAAGTTGTTATGACGAATACCTATCATAACATTTTTCTGATTATCTATTAATGCATCAACTGCTTTGACACCTAATCGACTTGCCAAGACACGATCAAAACAACTGGGACTTCCACCTCTCTGAATATGACCTAAAACAGTTACTCTTACTTCATAACCTGTAAGATTTTCTTCGATATAGTTAGCAAGTTTGAATATATTTTTACCAATTTGGTCTCCTTCTGAAACAACGATAATACTAGATGTTTTACCTGATTTTTTACTTCTTTTAAGTGATTCTATTAAACGTCCTCTCCCCATATCTTGTTCAGGGATTAGTATTTCTTCTGCTCCTGCTCCTATGCCTGCATTTAATGCTATATCTCCAGCATCACGACCCATTACTTCAATTAAAAACAATCTGTTATGTGAATTTGCTGTATCTCTAATTTTATCAATTGCTTCTACTACGGTATTTAATGCTGTATCGTAACCAATGGTAAAATCAGTACCATTAATATCATTATCGATGGTACCGGGTATTCCAATAATAGGAATATCAAACTCATTGCTAAAAACAGAAGCACCAGCAAATGTTCCATCTCCTCCAATAGTGACAAGTGCATCTATACCTTTATTTTTTAAGTTATTGTATGCTGTTAATCGTCCTTCTTTTGAGAAAAATGCTTTAGATCTAGCCGACTTAAGTATAGTCCCTCCTCTATTTATTATGTTTTTGACAGAACGTGCATTCAAATCTTTAAAGTCTCCTTCAATAAGCCCTTCATAACCTCTATATACCCCAACACACTCCAATTTATGATATACACAAGCTCTTACTACAGCTCTAATGGCTGCATTCATACCTGGTGCATCTCCTCCACTACTTAAAACACCAATTGTTTTTATATCATTTGTCATTTATGATGGTTTTTTAATGCTGTTAGATTACCTAAAGTGTATTTATAAATTATTCCTTAAATATATGTTTTTTATTACTGAAAAAAGATATAGATTCCTACAACAATTATACAAACTATAAACCCAGAAACTTTAACATACTTCCAAGGAGTTATGTCAACTTGTTTGGTGTATTCTTGAACATATGCTTCTGGTCTTGGACTTATCTTCCCTATAATCAACATAATTGAAACATTTAATACAAATAAAATAGCCATTACATCTAAGTAGTGTAAACCGAAATATGCTTGTGATTCGATTACAGCTAATTGTGTTGGATCTGATATACCTGATTCACTTGCTTTGATTAATGCTTTTCCCACAAAGTAAGGTTGCAGTACAAACTGACTTAGAATATATAAAATAGAACCGGATAACAATCCAACTTTTGCAGCGATAGCTGGTACTTTTTTGGTTAGGTATCCAACTATAATAATGGTTAAAATTGGAATGCTATAGATTCCATTAATTTCTTGTAGGTAATCAAATAAGCTACCTGCATTTGCAATTGAAGGAGCGATAAACATGGATGCTAAAGCTAGAAATAAGCCAAATCTTTTTCCTTGTTTCACGACAAGTGCTTCTTCTGCCTCAGGGTTAATGTGTTGCTTGTATATGTCAATACCAAAAAGAGTCACAGAACTATTCAATACGCTATTAAAGGAGCTTAAAATAGCTCCAAAGATAACCGCAGCAAAAAACCCAAGTAACACAGGAGGTAATACTTTAGCAACCAACATTGGATATGCCTGATCAGACGTTTCTAGATTACCATTAAACAAATGGTATGCAATTATTCCTGGAAGAACGACAATAAGTGGTCCTAGTATTTTTATAAATGAACCTAACAATAATCCTTTTTGCCCTTCTACTAAATTCTTAGCAGCTAGTGCTCTTTGAATAATTTGTTGATTGGTACCCCAGTAAAAAAGCTGTACTAACATCATACCTGTAAAAATAGTATAAAACGGTACTGGATCGGATGAACTTCCCATAGATTTAAATTTTTCTGGATGCTCAGTGGTAAGTATTGAAATACCTTGCATTAAGCTTCCTTCTCCAATAGCTAATAGTCCGAAAACTGGAATGAGCAGACCACCAACTAACAATCCAATTGCATTAATAGTATCAGATATAGCTACTGCTTTCAATCCTCCAAAAACAGCATAAATAGAACCTATAATTCCAATACCCCAAACGCAAAGCCATATAGACTGGCCTTCTGTGATATTAAATGCTTCAGGAATATTAAACATTCCACTTATAGCTAAAGATCCTGAGTACAATATTACTGGTAACAAAACAACAACGTATCCAGTTAAGAACAAGCCAGATGTGATTGTTTTGGTAGCGACATCAAAACGCTTCGCTAAAAATTGAGGGACTGTGGTAAGACCTCCTTTTAAATATCTTGGTAGCAAAAATAAAGCAGTGACTACCATAGAAATAGCTGCGAGTGTTTCCCAGGCCATAACTGATAATCCACTTTCATATGCTGAACCATTAAGACCAACTATTTGTTCTGTTGAAAGATTTGTAAGTAATAAAGAACCTGCTATTACTCCTGCTGTAAGACTTCTACCACCTAAAAAATAACCATCAGATGTTTTTTCGTTTGTCTTTCTTGTAGCGAAATATGAAATAATTGCAACTAGAAATGTAAAGGCAAGAAAGGATAGTATAGCCATGTAAGGGTTGTTAGGTTAGAACTATGTTATTAAAAGAGGTAACTTTTCTGAAAAAATATCAGATAAGTCACCTCTTTTCAAAATTAAATTAAAAAACTAAAAAGGAAATTCTTTTATTGTTTGATAAACTTTACGGTTTTACTTCCTTTTTCTGTTGATAGGATTGCGAAATACATCCCAGTGTCTAAATTAGCTGTCTCTATAGAGAAGTTGGTAGCGTTTGGAGATGTATTATTTACCATTTGACCAAGAGTGTTATAAACTGCAATATTCATAATTTGTTCATCTGACTGAATATTTAAGTTATTTGTCGTTGGATTAGGATAGACAGAAACATTAATAGTATTAAAATCATTAACTCCTAAAGTACCTCCAGCAACAACAACACTTCCTAATGTAGTCTCATTCGAAGGGTTTGCGTTTAATCCTTTTACCTGGAAGCCATATTGAACAACGGCATCTTCGGCTTCAACATTGGTATATATTACTGAAAAGTTAGTTCCAGCTCCTTCCAAAATAACAGATTCTTCTTTTAGAACTGAAAAATCAGCGTTGAAAACTTTAATAAAAGCAACAGTAGCATATGTTGATAAAACCATCGTTGTATTAACTGTTTCACCAGCTACCTCAGCAATAATAGCCTCACCGACAACATCACTAACCATTAATGCAGGAATCGTAATAGCTGGTTCGTCACCTCCCATTACAATTGGTTCACCTGGGGCATTATTCACCATAATAACAGCGATTGCTCCTTCATTTTGAGCCGCTAATACTTTAATTGTAAACGCGCAAGCACCACGTCTAATAATTGCAATCTTTCCATCTAAAGAAGCACCATTAGTAATTACTTCACAAGCATCGTTCTGGTCAGTACCACCACCTGCATTATCATCAATTACGAGAACCGCATCTTCAGTTATTGCTATAGATGTAAATACTCCTCCAAAACCTGCTGCAACAGCTGGATGACCACCTGTTAAAGGCCCATTATTTACATTAAACAAAAGCTGCCCATTTCCGTCAAGTGTATTGGAAGTAACGTTTCCTTCAAAAGTAAGTGCACTACCAATTAATGAATTATCCTCAATAAAGGTATTTCCTTCAAAAATTTTGTTTCCAAGAAGTGTTACTGGATCTATCCAATAATCATCTCCTGGGTTATCAGCATAAGTATTAAAATTAGGCTGTAAGGTTAAGTTGTTTTCTCCGGCATCAACAACGGTTTTCAAGTCTTCTACACCCCAACCTGTTCCAAAAAGATATCCTCCACCATTTGCAGGTGTTTCAAATACATTTGCATAGCCATTTTGCACAGCACTTGCATCTACAGTTACAGTATTTTGAGCTATACTTAAAGAAGTAAAGCTTAATACTAAAGCGATTAAAAAATAATTTTTTTTCATGATTTTAAAATTTTAATTAATAATTAATAATATATTGAATTTAAATGTTTACTCTTTATCCTTTTAATAGTTTTATTACTTTATTACCTTTTTCAGACTCTATAAGAGAAAAGTAAATCCCTGGTTTTAAACCACTCAAATTTAATGAAATTTCTAAACTATTTGGTTGAAGTGATAAAATATTCTGACCAAAAATGTCATAAATAGTTAATTGAGTAATTATTTCATCAGCTTTTAAATTACAAATTGCTTTAAATGGATTTGGATAACAAATAATTGATTGTAATTTATTATAGTTGAAACCTAAAGAAGTTCCCACCTCAATATCATCATAATAATAAGTAGTTCCATCTCCGGGAAGGTCAATAACAAATTCAAAGAACACAACTACCGTTGTAAAATCTATTCCTGCAGTCTGTCCTGTAAAATCCCAAGTAAGAGTTTCCCATTGATTCTCTAAAGTTGTATTAACGTCTAATTCGATAAAAACTCCTCCTGCTGCTTCTAACTTTAGTCTTACTGGAATGTCAGCTTTTGGTGACCAAGTCTTTAATGATATTAATTCTGAAGCAGTAAAATCTATTGGCATATCTAATCCCATAGAAGTACCTGCAAAGAATTGAGATCCTTCTGCTTTTATAGTTCTTACCACTTTAGTACTCTCATTAATTCCTGACACATCTGGATTCGGTTCAACAAGTGATTCTGCTCCTTCAAAACCAATAATTCCATAATTTGTAGTTAACTCAAAGTCTATAGGTATTTGAATAATATCTATCTCCTCGGAAGGCTCAAATGTAATATTGTCGAAGTATATAACATCATCAGCTTCACGATCTATAAAATCTGGAAAAATCACGATTTGATCTAACTCTGTCGTTTCGCCAAGTCCTATATAACTTGAAAAATCGATAGTAATTAGTTCCCATTGATTTACAAGTGTGTTAGCTACTTTTAATTCCGGTTGAGCTCCACCAGAAGGAGTAACATATTTAATTCCTATATCACTAATTTTGGTTTTATAAACCATTATTTTGACTATAGCATTGGTTACATTCAAGTTGAAAGTTCCTATATCAGTTCCATGCATAGACTCAACACCAGTAAAAGGCATACCTAAATCTAAAGCTGTAAATTTTGCAACTTTAGCAGAGGTATTAATACCTGAAGGATATGGATTAGCAATTATCTCTAATGGTGGGTTAGTATCATTTTCAAAGACAGTCCAAGTCCAGACATCTCCAAAACCACCTGTTTCAAAGTCTATTGGATAATTCTGAGTTAATCCTGTAGTGAAAATTAATAATGTTATAATAGGTGGTATTATTTTCATGTTTTATTAATTAAGTTCAAAAGTTATTTTATTAACAGTTTGAGAGCTTCCACCTATATAAATATCGAATTCTCCTTTTTCTAAAACCCATTTGCCATTATTATCATAAAATCCTAATTCTTTTTCAGTAATTTCAAAATCAACAAAAGCAAGAAAGGCCTGATTGCTAACGTTAACAATGGAATTAAAATTATTCCGAATTTGATCCAAACTCAAATTACGATTCAAATGTAACGATTGAAGATTGAGAAAGACCAGAAAGTAATCAACTTTCACAG
>CAJXEB010000031.1 GCA_913052585.1 uncultured Flavobacteriaceae bacterium
GTGCATATCGATGTGATGAATTTCATCATAAGGAAGTGTCTCCATTTTTATAAAGTTTTCAATTCCCATATACTCATTCATAATCCCATCTATTTCTTCTTCCGTTTTAGCAGAAACTCCATAAGGATTGCCAGGTTGATTTTCGTCTAATATTAGTTTGGAAGCAAATGCATTTCCTAAACCATCCGACATATAATTTCCACCTGTGTTTACTAAATCGTTAATTCCAGTATCTGTTACATAAATAGGCATTCCTACCATATTTGCATGAGCAGTTGGCATTATATTATCTAAAGGACGTGGACGGTTGTATATCCAATCGGCATAAGCTCTTTCTCCAACATCATCTGAATAAATGGTGTTTCCGCCATAATCGCGAATCCAAATACTATTACTTCCTGTATTTAAAAATTCTACATTGGTCATATCTACCCCTTGACCTGTTAAGTAACTAGTCACATTAGATTCGTTTTGTGTTGTTATAATAACTTTACATTCGGCAACTCCTGCTTCTACTATTTGACGAAGAATATTTTTATAACCATCTGTCCATCTAACTACTAGATATTCTACTTCTTCCCATTCCGCAGCAGCTCGTACCGGACCCGAAGGAGGATCTGACATTACTCTGTTACTTGTAAATTGAAATTGTGGAAGTAACTCTCTTTCAAATTCTGTTAATCCTTTTGGAAGCGCATCTACTTCTTGAGCAGATAAGCTAAAAGAATTTACCATTAATAAAATTACAGCTGAGAGTATTAGAGTTATGCGTTTCATTTTTAATAATTTTTATAATCTTACGAAGATACTTAATTATCATTTTTTTGCCTCAAATATTGTAGGAATTTTTCTCGAGGAATTTCTGTAGCACCCAAACGTTCCAAATGCGGCGTGTACATTTGGCAGTCGATTAATTGGTAATTTTTAGTTTTTAACTGTTCTACTAAAAAATAAAAAGCAACTTTTGAAGCATCACTTACGTTGCTAAACATACTTTCTCCACAAAACACTTTTTTATCTATCAAATCTATACCGTATAAACCTCCAACTAATGTGCCGTCTAACCAAACTTCTACTGATGTTGCATGACCGTTTTCATGTAACTTTAGGTAAGCATCTTGCATTTGGCTGGTGATCCAAGTACCTTGTTGTCCTTTTCTTTTTATTTGAGAACAGTTTTTTATAACTTCCTCAAAACACGTGTTAAACGTAATGGTAAATTTATTTTTTTGAATGGTTTTTTGGAAACTTTTAGAGACTTTAAAACTATCTAGAAACAAGACCATTCTTGGGTCTGGGCTCCACCATAAAATAGGTTGATCATCCTCAAACCAAGGAAATATCCCTGAACAATAGGCATGCATTAATCGTTTAACAGAAAGATCACCTCCAATAGCAAGTAAGCCTTCTTTATCGGCTTCTTCGGGATTAGGAAACCAAATAGATGGAGATAAATGATGCATAGAAACTTTTTATAAAAATACAAAAAGCCTAAAGATTACATCGGGGTATTCTTTAGGCTTTTTTTTTAGATTCTTCGCTTCATTCTGAATGACAAACTTTATTCAGAGTGACAAAATATTTAGAATGGTAAATCGTCTTCTCCTTCTGTTTTAATATTATCTGCTGCTTGAAAAGCTTCTTCAGGTGGCATTGGTGGCATATCTGGCGAACCTGAAGCTGCTGGAGCTGCTAAGTTTTCAATTCTCCATCCTTGGATAGAGTTAAAATACTTTATTTCTCCTTGTGGATTGGCCCACTCTCTACCTCTTAAATTGATACTAATTTTTACATCTTGTCCAGGCGCAAAATTATTTAGCAAATCTGTTTTGTCTTGTACAAATTCCACCATAATAGATTGTGGATATTGCTCTGCTGTAGTAACAACTATTTCTCTTTTTTGGAAACCATTGCTCCCAAATGTTTGAGTTTCTCCAATTACTTTAATCTTTCCTTGTACTTCCATCTTTTGGTCTATTATTTATTACTTAATATTCATTAAATCTATTGCTAATAGCAATCTAAAAGCATCAAAAACAGTGCCTTTGTGTAACATATCTTGTGCTTGTTTTTGAGTATTTTCTTTATTTGAAACGTTAATATGAGGGCAATTTTCAATACCAATTTTTATAAATTCTCTTACTTCTTCTTCGGTAGGTCTTTTTTCAGAATTTCCTAGAATTCCTAAATCATTTCCTGTTAAAACAGTACTATTTCTAATAGATGCTGGTAATGCATCTACTCCTATTCCCAAGGTTCTTATTGGCTTTATTACTTCAAACATTCCTTCTTTAGCTCTGTTATACCAGTTACCTCCCATACGGGCAACGGTATCAATTTTTACAGCATCAATTTTTCCTTCATCATCTAAAATAGATTCCTTAATATGTAATTTAACTACCTCAGCTATTATTAGGTTTCCAGCACCACCTTCGGTACCTAATGCAATTACATCAATCACTTTACATTCAAATTGTACCGGAGCTTCACCTACTCTAGGAGGTTTTACCAAATCTGAAGCTACTTCCGTAAATCCAGCTTTCACAAATTCATTAACGCCATCTGGATATTCGGTAGATGACAATGACATTTGCTGTACCATCGCATGATTAACAATATTTATAACCACCTCTTTTGTTTTTAATACATTTTCTAAAGTGTGTTTAGTTGTATTATCCCGAACTCTTCTCGCAGGCGAAAAAACTAAAATGGGTGGATTGGCACTAAAAACATTAAAAAAACTAAACGGGGATAAGTTTACATTTCCATCCTCATCCACTGTACTTGCGAAAGCAATAGGGCGTGGTGAAACGGCACTTAATAAATAACCGTGTAATTTTGCAGTACTAACTTCTTGAGGTGTAATTGAAATCATCGTTTGCAAATATATTGAAACCCTAACTTGTGTAAAAATATGTTTATACAATAATATCAACATATTTACTTTATATTTACTCTAATGCCTTAAAAAGGTCTTTATTAAAAAAATATGCTAAAAAACACTTCATTAACACGTTGGTTATTATTCATTTCTTCTATAACTATCATTTCATTAATTATTTGGAATACTTTTTCTTTTTTCAAAGTGCTGAAAGAAAATGAACTAACAAAAATGGAAATTTGGGCAACAGCTCAAAAAGACATAAAAAAAAGTGACCAATTAAAGCTAAGTTTTAGTGAAACATCTTTAGAAGTTTTACAGAGTAACACCACTACTCCTATGATATCATATAGTCCCAAAGAGGAGACTTATATTCATAGAAATATTCCTAAAAACAAAATTAACACCCCAAAAAAAAGAGATCTTCTAATTAAACAATTTACGGAAGAATACGAACCTATAGAGGTGTTTTATAACAACGAGTTATTACAGACTATTTATTTTGGAAACTCACCGCTAATTAATAAGATAAAATTCTATCCTTTAGCACTTATATTTATTATGTTGCTTTTCTTTTTTGCAATTTATTTCTTTTTTAGAACCGCAAAAGCTTCCGAACAAAATAAACTTTGGGCAGGAATGGCAAAGGAAACCGCTCATCAAATAGGCACTCCATTATCATCATTAGTGGGTTGGGCTGAAATATTGAAGTCTGAAGATGTAAATCCAGATTACATTCTTGAAATAGAAAAAGACATTGAGCGCTTAAAAATAATTACCGATCGATTTTCTAAAGTTGGATCCGTTCCTACTATGGAAAAAACAGATGTTGTTATAGAGACTAAAGCTTCTTTCGATTATATACAAAGACGCTCCTCAAAGCTTATTAATTTCTCCATAGATATTCCGGATACTACTTTGATAGTTAATTTAAATCCACAATTATATAGCTGGACCATCGAAAATATTGTTAAAAACGGAATAGATGCTATGAAAGGAAAAGGAGATATAGAAATTTCTATAACTACAAATTTGAAATCTGCTTTTATTCGAATTTCCGATACTGGAAAAGGGATTCCTAAAAAGGATTTTAATAAAATATTTAGTCCTGGGTTTACCTCTAAAAAAAGAGGTTGGGGCTTAGGCCTTTCTTTGGCAAAAAGAATAATTGAAGGTTACCATAAGGGCAAAATTAAAGTATTAAAAAGCAGCCCTACTGGAGGAACTACTATGGAAATCATGTTACATTTGGAAATTGACTAAAAATTAGATTGTATTTTTTTTGACAAATCAATAAATTCTTCATTTGTCATTTTCACTTTATGTTTAAAGGTCATGTCTTTCATCTCGTTTATAGGAATAAGATGTACATGAACATGAGGCACTTCTAATCCGATAACGGACATACCCACACGGTTACAATCCACTGTTTTTTCAATTGCTAATCCCACCTTTCTAGAAAATTGCATTAATCCTAAATAGGTTTCTTCGTCAAGATCTAATAATTTATCAACTTCCTTTTTTGGAACACAAAGTGTATGTCCTTTTGCATTTGGATCTATATCTAAAAAAGCTATGAAATGATCGTCTTCTGCAACTTTATAACACGGGATTTCCCCATTAATAATTTTTGTAAAAATAGAAGCCACAATTATACTCTGGTTAATTCAACAACAGTAAAACTCATAGTACCGTTTGGCACCGTAACTTCGACTATATCACCAACTTCTTTACCTAATAACCCTTTTCCGATTGGAGAATCTACCGATATTTTACCCGTAGATAAATCCGACTCACTTTGAGCCACTAATTTATAGGTCATTTCCATTCCGTTAGATTGATTTTTAATCTTTACAGTAGAATGTATTAACGCTTTTGTAGTATCTAATTGAGATTCATCTATAATTCTTGCTGTTGATAAAGTTCCTTCTAATCTTGAAATATGCATCTCTAACATTCCTTGCGCTTCTTTAGCGGCATCGTATTCTGCATTTTCACTTAAATCCCCTTTATCTCTGGCTTCTGCTATATCTTGTGATGCTTTTGGACGCTCTACATCTTTAAGCTGGTTTAACTCGTCTCTTAATTTTTTTAATCCTTCTGCTGTATAATATGATACTTTACTCATAAACTCCATTTTTAAATAATTGTAATCTGTTTTTTTAATAAAAACACTCCTGCTTTCACAGCAATAAAAAAATCCCACACGAGATGGGATCACTAAATACAAAGATAGTAAAAAATAAAATATCATCTATTTTTTATCGTATTTTTGCTATCCAATACTATGAAAATGAAAAAAATAACAATTGCATTATTATTAAGTATAAGTTTAATATCATGCAATAGTAGTGACGATAATAATCAAAATCAGAACCCCTATTTAGTGGTTCCTCCAGTGAGTTTAAGTTTAAACTTAAACCTTCCTCAATATACAGATTTAAAATTTCCAGGAAATAGTATTATTGTGACTAATCAAGGTATTAAAGGAATTATTGTTTATTGTATTACGGATAATTTATATACTGCTTCTGAATTAAGTGACCCTAACCACAGCCCAAGCTCTTGTTCAAAAATGGAAGTTACAGGTATTATCGCTACTTGTCCTTGTGATGATGGCAACAAAAACGATATTGTAACTGGGCAATTTACTCCTACAAACAACGAAAAATACCCAATGATCCAGTATCGCGCTGAACGAAATGGAGATGTTGTTAATGTTTATAATTAATATTCAACTATAATTTTATAGTCGCCCCAATTAAAAAGTTAATAGTTGCTTGTGGATAATAACCTGTCCCTTCGATAGTAGTTGTAACATCTGGAACTGACCAAGTATCATCATAAGTATAATAATACCCATTTGACACATACCCCACATTAAAAATATTATTTACCAAGCCTGTTAGTACTATTTCTCTTAAAAATGGAATGTTGTTTAGCGTATAAGAAATATTAAAATCATTTATAAAATAAGCCTCTAATTTTGAAACATTACTATCTACATTACCCATATATTGTTCTCCAACATATTTAGCATACAATCCTAATTGAAGATTATTTATAGGTTCATATTCAATTTTATTACCAGCAATAACACTTGGCGAAAATGAAATATTTGTAGTCCCTAGATTTACCAACTCACCATCAATAGAAGTAATAAAATCATTATTTTTATTACTACTAAAAGCAATGTTAGGTAAGATTCTAAAATTATCAAAAATTAAAAACCTTGCGTCAATTTCTAAGCCTAAACGATAGCTCTTACCACTAGTTGCTCTAATAGGCGCACCAACATCATCAATAGCACCTGTGAGTACTAATTGATCTTTATAATTCATAAAGTAAAGATTCGTGTTGACTTTTGTTTTTTCAGTAGCAAAACGCCATCCCAACTCATAATCATCTAATTTTTCTGATTTTGTAACACCATTTTCAAAATCACTTCTATTGGGTTCTCTATGCGCCCTACCAAAAGAAGCATAAAGCTGATTTTTTTGACTTAATTTGTAAGTTAGTCCTGCTTTTGGGTTGAAAAAATTATAATCTTCATCAACTTCTAAAGGAACTTTATCCGAGGTAACTCCCGAAGTTTTATAATTTATAAACCTGCCTTGCAAATCTCCATATGCACTCCATTGATCATTAATATAATAGGTAGCTTTTGAAAATACAGTAAATTCATTTTTTGTACCATTTCCTTCATAATAACGATCTCTTATTTCAGAATTACTAGCATATTGAGCCCAAATTACCTCTCCAAAGTGATCTCCATCGTAATGACTATAAAATGCTCCAGCTGAAACATCCAATTGATCTTTCTTATAATTTATAGTAGCATTGACAACATAATAGTCATTATCTAACCAACGTCTTCTAATTAAATCGGTTGTATTTATTACCTCACTACCAATTTCAATGGGTTCAAAACTATAAAATTCAAAATCTTCATCTTCTTTATACTGTTCATAATACCCCCTACCATAGGTATAATTTAAACCTAAATTAGTAGTCCAATAATTATTAATTTTTTGGTTCCAAAATAACTGGTAGTGGTCTTGAGAATAATTATCGGTTTCATTGTCATAAAACTTAATATTCCCTTCGTCATCGGTATATATTCCTGAAGGATTAAATGTTCTATCACTTTCTAAAGTTTCCGCATCAATCCCATACCAAGCTTGATACGTTTTTTCTTTTCCACCAAAAACCAGTGCTTTTATAAGGGTGTTATTATTAACGTATGCACCTTGTAAAAAATAGGATTTTAAATCTGAAGTTGCTCTATTAATATATCCATCTGAAGATATTTTTGATAACCTACCTGAAAGTTCAATATGATCATTTAATAATCCTGTACTAAACTTTACATTATATTTTTGCGAATTAAAAGACCCTCCAGCAACACCAATTTCGCCATAGGCTTTTTCTGAAACAGCATCACTTAAAATGTTTATACTGGCTCCAAAAGATCCCGATCCATTGGTCGATGTACCAACACCACGCTGTAACTGTAAATTTTCTACAGAGGATGCGAAATCTGGCATATTTACCCAGAAAGTACCTTGACTTTCAGAGTCATTATAAGGGATTCCATTAATGGTAATATTCACTCTTGTAGCATCACTTCCTCTAACTCGTATGGATGTATAACCAATTCCTGCTCCGGCATCTGATGTGGTAACTACAGAAGGTAAATAGTTTAATAGCACTGGAATATCTTGACCTAAATTTGTTTTAGCCAACGCTGCTTTACCTACATTTGAGTGTGTTATTGGAGCATCTGCATCTACTCGAATCGACTTTACTAAAACTTCTTCAAGAACTTCAACTTTAGTGCTGTCTTGAACTTTTTCTTGTGCAGATAAACTAAAAAATAATAAACTTAATACAACAGTAATTAGTGATTTTATCATAATAAAAAATAAATAAAATAAAAGAGGTAATTATTTTTTGTTATGTAATGTTTTGAAAGGTTTTCTTTCGGTTTTCCTAAACAGCATTACCTGTTCTAGGTTCTATGGGTATAATCTCAGCCATTTCTAGCACCCCTTTGAGACGTGGCAAATATAATTAATTAATCAATATTAGGTGGTTTTCTATTCAATTTTTTAAAGGTATTTTTCTTTTTAGTCTGAATACGTTTTTCAATAGAAGATCTGGAAGGTTTTGTCTTTTTTCGAGGAGTATTTATCTTTAAATTCAATTGTAATAACTTCAACATTCTATCGATTACAATAACTTTATTTTGATGCTGACTTCTAGTTTCGCTGCAAGAAAGTTTTAAATATCCATCTGAAGATATTTTTATAGCTAGTTTTTTTAATAAGCGTTCTTTTTGTTTTTCTTCCAATCCATTTGAATTATGGACATGAAAACTAAGCACTATTTTAGAAGATGTTTTATTTACATGTTGCCCACCGGGGCCACTACTTCTAATAGCTTTAAATTCGAACTCATTTATAATAGTTTCTGTATTCATTATTTATCAAAATTCCATAAAATTAAGCATTAGGTCGATGCTCGATATGAAGTAGGTCGTTTATTGTTTTAACTGGATTAAAAGTTATTAATGGCACTTCTACAAACGCAGAATTCCAACCTGCCATTGCTCCATTCCAAAGTCCAGGTAATTCCAATGCTTTTAAAGGTTTTCCATCTTGAGATTTTTGAGTTATAATACCTGCCTTGGGATCTACATACTTTAATAAATCAAATTTATTTCCTTTATAATCTCTTACTCCGCAAACCAAATCAACAGGATTAAAATGGGTTGCCTCATTTACAATTGTTTGTCGTCTTGAATCATCAGGGTTAATTTGAGCTATTTCAACTATTTGAAGCGAAGTTGTTTCATCTTCATTTTTTATCCAGAAAGGACCACCTCCTGGAGCTCCTGTATTTTCAACAACACCACATACTCTAAGTGGTTTGTTTAAAATATTAAAAATAGCTTCGGAATCGGTTGGAGCTTCTTTGATATTTAATTCGTTCCAAAGAAATGATTTTATTTCACTCATCGTTTCTATAGAAGCCTCTTCTTTTTCCAAAACTGTTAAATAACCAAAAACTTTCTTTTGAATCCAAAGTAATTTTCCACCCAATACTTTTTTATAATGTGCAATTTCTTCTACATATTCTTGTACGACTACATTATCTATGTTTTTAATAAAAATTATATCGGCATTAATATCATTTAAATTTTCAATTAAAGCTCCGTGACCTGATGGTCTAAGCAAACATTCTTCATTTGAATTTCTAAAAAAAGTATTATCATTTTTCACCGCAATTGTGTCGGTTTCTTTTTTCTGAAATGAATACGATATATGGAATTCAGTTTTTGTTTTTTTAGAGACTCTACTTTTAATAGCTTTAAACTCTTCCTTAAAAAGAGCAACATGTTTTTTTGAAAATGTAAAATGTAAATACGCATTATTATTTACTGAAGCGTAAAAAGCGGATTCATATAAATGCTCTTCAAAAGCAGTTGTTGCATACTTATTATATCTATGAAAAGGGATTAGTCCCTTTGGTAAATTACCAAAATTTAATCCTTCTTTTTCAAGCATGGTTTTAACTAATAAATGAGTTCTAATTCCTTTAGTACCGTGCTTAAAATCTGGATAAAGTTCTCTTATTTTTTTACGAACAAGATTTAAAAATGCAAAATCTTTTATTGAATTAATAAACTTTTCTAAAAGCTGATGTTCTCCTTTTTTTAAATATGAATTCAGTTTTGTTTCATTTGGATTATAATCTTCTAAAAACTTAAATAAAAACTGAAACATTCGAGTTGCAGCACCCGATGCTGGTACAAATTTTACGATGATCAAATTGTCCTTTATTGAATCATAAAACTCAATTAATTTTTTTTGGTCATCATTAGAAATAGACTCAATACCATTACTAATTGAAGCAGCTGTCAAAACATCAACATAAGGAATTCCATCAGAAAATGTTTTTAGCTGATAAAAAATCTTTTCAATAGTTAGTCCATGCTCTTTTAATTGCTCTATATCTTTTTTTGATAAACTCATTGATTGGCTTTTAATAATTGATCAATATGTTTTACAGCCTCTTCTAGTCGTTGCTTTTTATCACCCTTTAATAGTATATATGGCCTGTCGTTTTCTTTTAAAACTTTTTCAAAAGCATGGAACATTTCCAATCTTTCTTCTTGCTTATCCCTTAAATCATCAGCCTCCCAAGGAGTATCAATATAAGTTAGTAAGTATAACTGATATTTATTTTCAATTGCGTACTTATCTAATAAAGGATCACAATCACCAGCATAATATTCCTCAGAATAAACCTTAGTTTCTAATAAATCGGTGTCACATACTAAAACTGAATTGGTTTTTTGAGCCGATCTGTTTTCTAATTCCATTTGACCAACTGCAATGGGTAATATGTCTAGTTGCTCACAAGTTTTACGCTCATTATTCCATTTTTTTTGAAGGTATTCACGTGCATATTCAGGAACCCAAACCGAATTATAATAATGCGCCAATTGTTTTGCGAGGGTTGTTTTCCCTGTTGATTCAGGACCAAATAACACCACTTTTATACAGTTCGATTCTGTTTGTTTAAGTTTTTCTTCCATTCTTTATATCCTAAAAATGCCAACACAAAAAAGATAGTATATTGTATCCCAGTAAATCCATATCCTTTAACAAAATACAAAGGGATAGAAACTATGTTTGTGATGATCCAAAATGTCCAGTTTTCAATCTTTTTATTTGCCATTAACCACATAGCAACAAACGCTGCTGCAGTTGTAAATGTATCTAAATAAGGAGTTGCTTTTCTAAATTCAACTAAACTGCCAGAGCTTATTTTCTGAAAAGCATAATTTATGCTTTCAGTAAAATTTAAATCGGGCATTATATTATAATACCTATATACTACAATCACAAAAATTGCTGTGAATACAAAAATAGCAAATGCTTTTACTTTATCTGAATTATTTGTTCTTGATATTTTAAGAGGCTCATGGGATTTTTTAGATATTCGAGTCCACATATACCAACCATATATACTCATTAAAGTATAGTAAATATTAATAATTAAATCGCCATACAAAGCCCATTGCGATAATAAATAAACATATAATCCGGTGCTGATAATTCCGGTGGGATACACTAAAATATTTTCCTTTTTAGCATAAAAAACACTTACAACCCCTAATAATGCTGCAATGAATTCTAAAAAGATATTTATGATTGCAGCATTTTGATATGGTTCAAGAAAAAAATCAACGATTGTGTTCATATACTTATGTTTTCAAATACAGTTCCCATTACTACCATATCTGCTCCTGCTAGATACGCTTCTTGTTTTTGCTTTTCACTTTTAATACCTCCACCAACAATTAATGGAATATTAATTTCTTTTTTTACAGCTGAAATAACATCCTCTTTTACTGGATATTTCGCGCCACTTCCTGCCTCTAAATAAATTAGCTTTTTTCCTAATAACTCTCCAGCCATTGCGGTATCTACAATTGCTTGAATATTATTTTGGGGCATAGGTTCTGTTTTACTAACAAGAGCTACCGAGGATTTATTTCCTCCATCGATTAAAATGTAACCGGTAGATAAAACGTCAATAGTACTATTTCTAAGTTTTGAAACGGCTTTAACTTGTTGCCCAATTAAGTATTCGGGATTTCTTCCAGAAAGTAATGACAAGAACAATAGTCCATCAGCTTTGTTGGTGATTTGAGAAACATCACCTGGAAAAAGTAGCAATGGTAATTTTGAATATTTCTTTATTTCTGAAACTAAATGAGTTGTTTTTCCATCTTCTACAGTACTACCTCCCACTAATAAATGAGTAGTATCAATTGGAAGATTATTTAAAAAAGAAGCAGATTTTGTGATGTCGAAATTATCAGGATCTATTAAAACAGCAAGTAATTTTGTTTTATTAGCTGATGCTTCTGTAAAAGAATGGTAACTACTTTTATTCATTCTTTTTTCTTTTGTTTAATAAGGCATAAGCACATGTAAAGTCTTCAAATTCTAGAAACCAAATATGATAAGATTCCTTTTTATCTTCAAAGTCAACCATAGCAGTTGTTTCATTATAACACAAGCTAAAATCTTCAACATTAATATGATTTAAAAATGTTAAACCAGCTCTGTTAAAACTTTTATATAAGGATTCTTTAGCGCACCAAACAATCGTTAGCTTCCTAACAATAACATCTTGATCATTTAGTCTTTGGTAATCTTCTATTGCTGTAAATTTATGAGCAATTCTTAGAATTTTTTCTCTTTTCTTTTCTACATCAATTCCAACTTCAATATCACTAATAATAATGGCTGAAAAGGTAAAAGAATGAGTTATTGATATACGTAAACCGTTATGTAAATGAGGCTTTCCATTTTCATCATAATACAAATCATGATCGGTATATCCTTCAGAAGCTAATAAATGACGTATACTCAAAAACCCTCTTTGATGCAACTCACTTTTCATATTACTCACTCTGGCAGTACTTTTGTCCGTTAAGATGATTCCCTCTTTGAGCTCGTCATAAGATTCTTCAATCTTCCAAATGAGTACTTTAGTAGTCGAATTAACTGTTATAGTTTTGTAAAGAGACATTAGATATTAAAGTATATTTTGTATTTTTGCAATTCGAAAAAAAATAGGTTTTTCGACTAAAAAACAAATATAATAACAAGTTTTCCACTTTTGTGGGAATAAAATACATTTTTATGTCTACTAAAACAATACCATTCATTGCCAACAAAGTAAAAGATATTTCTTTAGCTAATTGGGGAAGAAAAGAAATCGAACTTGCCGAAGCAGAAATGCCCGGATTAATGTCTCTTCGTGAAGAGTATAAAAACGAACAACCTTTAAAAGGTGCTCGTATTGCAGGATGTTTGCATATGACTATACAAACTGCAGTTTTAATTGAAACTTTAATTGCATTAGGAGCTGAAGTTACTTGGAGTTCTTGTAACATTTTTTCTACTCAAGATCAAGCTGCAGCAGCTATTGCAGATGCAGGAATCGCTGTTTATGCTTGGAAAGGTATGACAGAAGAAGAGTTTGATTGGTGTATCGAACAAACATTATTTTTCGGTGAAGATCGCAAACCATTAAATATGATTTTAGATGATGGAGGAGATTTAACAAATATGGTATTTGACAGGTATCCTGAATTAGTAGATGGAATCAATGGTTTAAGTGAAGAAACTACCACTGGGGTTCACCGCTTATACGATCGTATGAAAGAAGGAACGTTACCAATGCCTGCGATTAACGTAAATGATAGTGTTACCAAATCTAAATTTGATAACAAATACGGATGTCGTGAAAGTGCTGTAGATGCAATTCGTCGTGCAACCGATATTATGCTTGCCGGTAAACGTGTTGTGGTTTGTGGTTACGGAGATGTTGGAAAAGGAACTGCTGCTTCGTTTAAAGGAGCTGGTAGTATTGTAACCGTTACCGAAATTGATCCAATTTGTGCTTTACAAGCTGCTATGGATGGTTTTGAAGTTAAAAAATTAGAAACAGTTATTCGTAATGCTGATATTATTATAACAACAACAGGAAATAAAGACATCGTTCAAGGTCGTCATTTTGAAGCGATGAAAGACAAAACTATTGTTTGTAATATTGGGCATTTTGATAACGAAATTGATGTAACTTGGTTAAATGATAACCACGAAAAAATCGAAATCAAACCACAAGTAGATAAATACGTGGTGAATGGAAAAGATGTTATTTTATTAGCTGAAGGACGATTGGTAAACTTAGGTTGTGCTACAGGTCATCCAAGTTTTGTGATGAGTAATTCTTTTACCAACCAAACATTAGCTCAAATTGAACTTTGGACTAATATTGAAAACTACGAAAACAAAGTGTATATGTTACCTAAATATCTAGATGAAAAAGTAGCAAAATTACACCTTGAAAAAATTGGAATCGAATTAACTGATCTTCGTAAAGATCAAGCAGAATATATTGGTGTTGAAGTTCAAGGACCTTTCAAACCTGAGTACTACAGATACTAGTATCATTTAGATCCTCTAATATTGAGGGGAGAATCTTTTATTAGAAAAACAAAAGCCTTCACTTTTAAAAGTGAAGGCTTTTTAATTTTTGTTTGATTTTTTTGAATTATAATTAATTTACTAAAGTTATTAAAAAAAAATCCTTTAACTGTAAACAGTTAAAGGATTTTATATAAAGTATAATCTTGTTTCTTAAGCCTCGAAAGGTACTATAGAAATATAAGATTTATTATTTCTCTTTTTAGTGAATTTTACAAGACCATCCACTTTTGCATGTAAAGTGTGATCTTTTCCACCATAAACATTTTCTCCTGGAAAATGAGTGTTTCCTCTTTGTCTAACGATGATGTTTCCAGCAATAGCAGCTTGACCACCAAATATTTTAACACCTAATCGTTTTGATTCTGATTCTCTACCGTTCTTCGAACTACCAACTCCTTTTTTATGTGCCATTTTCTCTTAGTTTTAAAAATTAAAAATTAACTTAAAGCAGCTATTAATTCCGCTTTCTTCATAGAAGTGTAGCCTGTAATACCTTTTTCTTTAGCCATTGCTTTTAATTCAGCAACAGTCATTGAAGCAACATCATTAGATGGACTTTCTTCTTTTTTAGGAGCAGCTTTTTCAGCTTTTGGAGCTGCAGGCTTTGCTTCTTTTACAGGAGCAGCTTTTTTAGCACCAGAACCTACAATACTTTCAATTACTATTTCAGTAAGTGATTGTCTGTGACCATTCTTTACTCTGTATCCTTTTCTTCTTTTTTTCTTGAATACAATAACTTTATCACCTTTAAGGTGCTTAATGACTTTTGCTCCTACTTGAGCTCCATCGATAGCCGGGGCGCCAATAGTAACTTTGTTACCATCGCTTAACATTAACACATTATCGAAAGAAACTTTTTTTCCTTCTTCTGTTGCTAAACGGTGTACAAAGACTTTTTGATCTTTTGCAACTTTAAATTGCTGCCCTGCTATTTCTACAATTGCGAACATAGCGTTTCGTTTAAATTTTATTATTATTAATTTTACCTTTCTTGAAGGCGGGTGCAAATATAATTTTTATTTTTTAAATGAACAAAGGGTTTTAATAAATAAAACCTTTTATATTAATAAGTTAAATAAACCCGGAGAAATATTATTAATATTAATTCTTTATAAATTTTTTATTTATTGAAACATCATCATTATAAAAATTAATTAAATATGTTCCCTTTGTAAAATTCGTGTTATTTATTATTCTTTTTCTATTGAGAAGGTTTTCAAAAATAAGTTTTCCTTTTATGTCATGTATAGAATACTTTAACTTCCCTTCAAATTGAATATTTATTATGCTATTTGAGGGATTAGGATAGAACTTTAATGAATCATTAGAATCTTATGAGGCTACAAAATTATCATTAATTAAATAAGATTTACTATTTGACGCTGAACATTGATTACCAGTAACTAATGGATGCAGTATAAAGAAATCTACTGAGTGACCATTTAATGTATGCAATGATAGTTTTAAATCAACTTACTTGGGAAACCAATTCTTCTTGCAAAAGCATCCCGTTGATTGAGTTTACAATATCTATAAAGCCCATCATCATCCGTATATTCTTCATAATAATATTCTACATCGACTATTGGAAAATAGTTTTTCTACCAATATTTAAAGTAAGGTGCCTATTCAGTTAATATAATGGTATTGTTTTTATCAAAATCTTCATCATATAATTCAATCACTAATAAATCACGATCAGTGTTTGTTGTTTTTGTATCTCTCATTAAAGCTGAAAATTCTATACTCAAATAGTCGCTCACATTAATAAATTCAATATAAAAAACTGATTTCTGAAACGAAACTATTAGAGGAAATTGCATCAATCCATTAAATCCGTAAAAATATGTATATTTTTATTTTAGAGCAATATAAGTAAATAGAGTAACCTATATTTTTGAATAAATTTGCAACTATAAACCATAAAAAAATATTACTTTTTTGGATTTATAGTTTCTTTTAATAATTGCATAAAAGCTAAGGTTAGAATTATACAAGTAGAACAACTCATTATAAATAAAGAGAACAGTAAAATTTGAGCTCCATTATCAAAATTTAAACTCCAAGATTCAAGTATATTTAAAGCAAAGCTTTTGTCTAAATAAAAAATATAAATTGCCATAAATAGAACAAAAATAAAACTAGCAATACACCCAGATGCAATTCCCAACTGAAAACCAATTTCATATTTAAATGAATCTGCTTTTCGTTTATAATCTCTTAATGCTAAAAATATACCTATCCCCATTATCACACTATTTACTGCACTAAGAATTGGGTATTCATGGAATCCAACTAATTTTAAAATTAAAAAATAAGCAATCATAGCTCCTGCAATTCCGACACCATATTTTAAATATATTTTCACCATGTTGTTGTATTTTACCTATTTAATAGCTTAAATTTCGTAAAAAAAACACTAAAAATCTATTAAAAAAGAACTTAAATTAAAATTATTTAGTTTTAGCATTAGCCAAATACACACCCAATAGAATAATAAGAGTTGCAACTACTTGCCAAAAACCAAAAATCTCACCATCCAAAAGACCCCATATAACTGCTATTATAGGCATAATATAAGTAACGGAAGAAGCAAAAACCGGAGTAGATATTTGCACTAAACTATTGAATAGCACTTTCGCAATAGCTGTTCCAAATAATGAAAGCAAGAAAATGTAAAATAAAGACATTGTAAAATCAGGTCCTTGAATTACTTCTGAAGTGAAAAACCCAGAAAATAGTAAAACTATAAAAGCTGGAATTATTATAACTGCAAAATTACCGACTGCAATAGATATTGGCGGTACGTTTTGTAGATGCCTCTTAATAATATTTATACTAAACGCATACATAACAGTTGCTATTATCACCAAAATAGCATACCAATAATTCTGATTTGGATTTATACTAGCTCCATTAGTTATTAATAAAAAAGTTCCTGCAAATCCTATTAATACTCCTAATATTTGTCTTTTAGAAGAATACATTTTAAAAGCCAAAAAACCAAAAATAATGGTATTAATAGGTACTATAGAGTTTAATATAGAAGCAATAGCACTATCTATTTCTGTTTCTGCGTATGCGAATAAAAAAGCAGGGAAAAATGTGCCTAAAAATCCAGATATAGCAATCCATTTAAGTGAGTTTTTTGGTAAATTTTTTAAACGCTTAAAACCAGCTAAAAACAATAACAATGATGTTATGATAATCCTCAAAGAACCCAATTGCAATGGTGTAAAACCAATCAGTCCCTTTTTAATTAATATAAATGAACTTCCCCATATAAGAGCCAAAAGGAATAAAAATATCCATCTTTTATTATTCTGAAACATAGTTATTGTTAAATAATTTGCAAAAATGTAATTAATAAATTTAAAAAGCAGAAACTATTATTACTTTCGTAGAATATAATTATAATTAATAGATATGAAAATTTTAAAACTAGTTATTGTAATCGTAATTTTTTCTGCAACAGTTTGGTCTTGTAAAAACGAAACCGAAGCACAAGTAAAAACAATAGAGATTGAAGAAACTACAGTTAAAAGTGAAATAGCTGATGATGCAATTCTTGCTAAAGCAGAATTCAATATCGAAGGAATGACTTGCGCAATAGGATGTGCAAAAACTATTGAAAAGAAACTTGCTAAAATGGAAGGTGTAAAATCTGCTAAAGTAGATTTTGACAAAAAATTGGCTATGGTCGAATATGATGAAGCTAAAGTAACTACTTCTTCTTTAGAAAATATAGTAACAAATGCTAGTGATACTTATTCTGTAAATGACATGAAAACTGTGGAGTCTTTTTCAACAGATGGAGCTAAAGCTGCTTGTGATCATAAAGGTAAAGAATGTAAAGAAGAGGGTAAAGCTGCCTGTAAAGGAATGGCAAAAAAAGCTACTTGTGGAGATGACTGTAAAAAAGATTGTTGTGCAGACAAAGCATAAATAAACCTCTTATCAAAATAAAAAAACCCATTCTTTTAAAAGAATGGGTTTTTTTATTTTGATAATTTTCAAGTATCTACTATTCTTTAGTTTTCCATTCTAGTGTTTCCATTATTATTCTCATATCATTTCTTAGATACATTACGGCAGGATAAATAGAATCGAAATTAGGTTTAGCATCAAAATACAATGCACCATTTATAAAATGCTGTACGCTATCGGTTGCATAAAACTCGGCTTGAGTAGCTGCATTTCCATTGATCATATAAAACATTCCGTAAACATCATTTTCTTTATTTACAAAGGGTTGTTCAGGAATACTTTCAGCTTTCACCGCATGGTCATATGCTAGTTTTTGAGCATCTCTCAAAAGAGAGTCTATGTTATTTTTACCCACTTTTTGATATGTTAAATAAAGAGTTGCTTTCATAGCTGGATAATATAGGTTTAAAGCATTATTCCTTTTTCCTTTTAGAACAGCTTCTTTATTTTTCTGAAAATGATAAGGAAAATCTATACCTACATCTTCAAAATTCGCTGTTGGATACTCTAATCTTAATTGAGCTTTAGGTTTTATAATTACCTCATCTTGACAAGATGCAAAAAGCGATATTATAAAAAGCAATAAGATAAATCGCATACTAGTTTTTTATAGCTATTTTAATTTGATTGATTCGTTTATTTTCGAAACCTTCTACTGTAAACGTATACTGATGGAGTTTTATTACTTCACCTCTTTTTGGAAAACTTTTTGACACTTCTAACAAAAATCCAGCAAGTGTTTCTGCATCTCCCTTAGTGTTTTCAAATAACGAAGAATCTTTTAATTTAATTACTTTATAAAAATCTTTCAAAGGTGTTTTTCCTTCAAATACAAACGTATTTTCATCTAGCTTAGAAAAAACTAAATCTTCATCATCAAATTCATCACTAATTTCTCCTACAATTTCTTCAATTATATCTTCTAAAGATATCAATCCACTTGTTCCTCCATACTCATCCACTACAATTGCCATGTGCATGTGCATTTCCTTAAATTCATTTAATAAATCATCTAATTTTTTATTTTCTGGAACAAAATAGGGTTTCCTCAATAAGGTATTCCAATTCAGTTCTTTTCGATCTATAAAAGGCATCAAATCTTTTACATATAAAATCCCAGTAATGTTATCTATATTATCTTTAAAAACAGGAATCCTAGAATATCCATTAGCAATTATAACTGGCATTATAGAATTGTAACTCGCCGTTTCGTCTAATGCAAAAATATCCATCCTTGGCTTCATAACCTGCTTGGTATCTGTGTTACCAAATGTTACTATTCCTTGAAGAATTTTATGATCTTCATGTAATTTATCTTTTTCAGAGGTTAACTCTAAGGCTTGTGATAATTGACCAACACTTATATTAGATTTTTGGTTCCCAAACTTTTTTTCAATAAATATGATGCCAGATCTCATCGGACTACTTACAGGCGTTAATAAAGTGTCTAAAAAATTTAAAGGCAATGCCATAAATAATGAAAATTGGACATTATTTCTACTAGCATATACTTTTGGCAGTATTTCTCCAAATAATAAAATAACAAAAGTTACAATACCAACCTCTATTAGAAACCTAAGATTTACACCAAAATAATGTATAGGAATTCTAGAAAACATCAAGTCACTGAGAGAGGCAAATATGAGTACAATAGCAATATTTATAAAATTATTAGCCACTAATATAGTTGCCAATAGTTTTTTAGGCTTAGACAATAGATTTTTTACAATTATCAAATTGCCGGGTGATTCTTTTTCCGAAGATTCCTCTTCAAAATCTGTAGGTGTTAACGAAAAGAACGCGATTTCAGCTCCCGAAATTAAAGCGGAACAAACCAATAAAATTAATAAAACAAGGACACTAAGAATGTGTCCACTTTCTAAGGAAATTGCTAAAAATAAACTAGGAGGTTCTATATCCAAAATTCGAAAAATTGAGATTAAATAGGTGCGTTACTTCCAGTAGGAGTAGCATTATTTCCATCACCTTTTGGACTTAAAAAATTAAATTCTAAACAATGAATCTCTGTATTATAACGGTCTTTTCCTTCATCATCTTGCCATTTACGTGTTTTTAAGCGACCTTCAATATATACCATATCTCCTTTTTTTAAATATTTCTCACAAATTTCTGCACCTTTATTTTTAACAATTATATTATGCCATTCGGTATTGCTAACTTTTTCGCCAGTTGTTTTATTGGTATACGATTCATTGGTGGCTAGTGGGAATCTACCTATACTTCCGCCACCTTCAAAATAATGCATTTTCACATCATCACCTGTATGCCCAATAAGCATTACCTTATTTAATGTACCACTCATAATTGTAAATTTATATTTTGTGCAAAGTTATCTTTTGTGACTTAAATATAACTATTTTTTTTGTTTTTGTCCAGATTCTTTCAATTTGAAAAAGGTAGTGATAAAATTTCCTATAAGTTTAGGGACAGGATAGGTTTCTATTTGACTAATTGAGATTGCTTCATCATTATTCTCTAAGGTTTCTGCAATCCAAAATCGAGTGTATATATTTCGGTGAGATAATTTATGAAGAATAGGCACCTCATTATAAAGAACCAAAGAGTTAATTTCGAGTTTTTTGGATAAATCTTGAAAATCAACTAAACTCTTTAGTTCATCTATTTTTAAAATATTTTCTGTTTCAATTAGAGGAAACTCATATAAATTTTGCCAAATACCTTTTCCTGTTCTCTTTTGTAAAAGGGTTTTTTCATTATTAGAAGTCACAACAATATAATTGAAGTAAATGTTTTTGACTTTTGTCTTTTTTAATTTTACTGGTAATTCTGAAACTTTTTTTTGTTGCAAAGCAACACAGCTATCATTAAAAATACAGACTTCACAGTATGGGTTTTGAGGCTTACAGTGTCGAGCTCCAAATTCCATTATAGCTTGGTTATGATTTCCTGGATTATCGGCATCAATTAATTGTTGCGCTAAGGTTTTAAATTCTTTAATTCCAAGACTACTATTTATAGGTGTAAAAACCCCAAAGTAACGGCCAAGAACTCTATAAACATTACCATCTACTACTGCTGTTGCTTCATCAAAACAGATAGAAGCTATTGCACTAGCCGTATAATCTCCAACTCCTTTAAGTTTTATGAGATCTTTATAGGAAGTTGGGAAAATACCGTTTAATTCATTTGTTACAAATATAGCTGTAGCATGAAGGTTTCTTGCGCGAGAATAATAGCCCAAACCCTGCCATAATTTTAGCACATCTTGCTCGCTGGCATTTGCTAATTTTTTTACAGTAGGATATGCAGAAACAAATGCTTGATAATATGGTAATCCTTGTTCAACTCTTGTTTGTTGAAGTATAATTTCCGAAAGCCATATATAGTAAGGTATAACGGTGGTTCTCCAAGGCAAATCTCTTTTATGAGCTAAATACCACACTATGAGTTTCTTACTAAATTCCGTGTTACTTTTTTGCATCCAGCAAAATTAGCCTTTATCTAATTAAATTTTAATGGTTTACCATTAGATTTTTTGATTATAAAATTCATATATTTGCCACCTTGAAAAAAAGAGATATTTTAATATATAAATTTAACAAACAATGACAAAAGCAGATATCGTAGCGAAGATTTCAGACAAACTAGGAATGGAAAAAGGAGATGTTCAAGCTACTGTTGAAACCTTTATGAATGAAGTTAAAAATTCATTAGAAGGTGGTGACAATGTTTACTTAAGAGGTTTTGGAAGTTTTATCGTAAAGAAAAGAGCTGAAAAAACGGGAAGAAACATTTCGAAAAATACTACAATTAAAATCCCAGCACATAATATACCAGCATTTAAGCCTGCCAAAGTGTTTGTTGAAGGTGTAAAAACTAATGTTAAAGTAAAATAATAACCATCTCGTTAAATCGGGATATATAAACAGAGATTACTATGCCAAGTGGTAAAAAAAGAAAAAGAGCAAAGATTTCTACTCACAAAAGAAAGAAAAGAAGTCGTGCAAACCGCCATAAAACTAAGAAATAATAAATTATTCCTATAGTTTAAAAAAATCAAAAAAAGTTCTTTGAAAATGAAATTAATCAGTTTTTAAACTTTTTAATTTCGACGGGTTTTTCTCACTACAACAGTGAGATTACAAAAACCTGTGATAAAATATTGTTTAATCCATTTGTCATACTTATAGGTATGATGGATAAAAATTAATGAAACGTGAACTACGAATTATTTATTAGATCCAGTTCTCAATCAGTTGATTTTGCCCTTTTAAAAGATGGAAAACTAATAGAATTACATAAAGAAGAAGACGATAACAAGTTTTCGGTTGGTGATGTGTTTATCGCCAAAACTCGAAAAATTGTTCCGGGCTTAAATGCTACATTTGTTAATGTAGGTTATGAAAAAGATGCATTTTTGCATTATCATGATTTGGGCCCTAAAGTCGCTTCTCTTTTGAAATTCGTTAAGAGTGTAAGCACAGGTAAACTTAAAGATTATTCTTTAAATAATTTCCCATTTGAAAAAGATATTGACAAGAACGGAGGTATAAATCATGTACTAAAGTCTAATCAATCTACATTGGTTCAGATTGTAAAAGAACCCATTTCCACTAAAGGACCAAGAATTAGTTCAGAGCTTTCAATAGCAGGACGTTATATTGTATTGGTGCCGTTTTCTGATCGAGTTTCTATTTCACAAAAAATAGAATCTAAGGAAGAAAAAGATAGGTTAAAACGCTTGGTAACAAGCATTAAACCTAAAGGATTTGGAGTTATTATACGAACTGTAGCCCAGGGTAAAAAAGTAGCTGAACTGGATAGAGATTTAGAAAATCTCATGGATCGCTGGAATGCGATGTGCAAAAAGTTACGAGGAGCGCACCTTCCTTCAAAGGTGTTAAGTGAGTTAAATAGAGGCGCATCTATTATTAGAGATGTCTTTAACGATTCGTTTTCTTCTATTTATATAGACGACGAAACACTCTACTTACAGATTAAAGATTATGTGCAAACAATTGCACCTAAAAAAGAGAATATTGTTAAGTTTTACGATTCTAAAACTCCCTTATTTGAAAAATTTGGGATTGAACGTCAAATTAAAACAGCGTTTGGTAGAACAGTATCAGGAAGTAAGGGAACTTACTTAGTGATCGAACATACTGAAGCGTTGCATGTAATTGACGTTAATAGTGGTAACCGAAGTAACAAATCAAGTAATCAAGAGGAAACCGCATTAGAAGTAAATTTAATTGCTGCTAGCGAAGTAGCACGACAACTAAGGTTGCGTGATATGGGAGGTATTATTGTTATCGATTTTATAGATATGGCAGCAGCTGCCAATCGAAAAAGATTATTCGACCATATGGTTGAAGAAATGAATGACGATCGAGCAAAACATAAAATATTACCCCCTACTAAGTTTGGTTTAATACAAATAACCAGACAACGCGTACGACCAGAAATGAATATTAAAACTCGAGAAGAGAATCCTAATACAGGAGAAACTACCGAGGTTGAAGCACCAATAGTATTGGTAAACAAAATGACCGATGAGCTTAAAAGCCTTATCAAAAAAGACTCTAAAAAGATAACTTTAAACACACATCCTTTTATAGCGGCCTTTTTAACAAAAGGTTTTCCATCCGTGCGTACCAAGTGGTTTATGGAGCACAAGAAATGGGTGACAATACAACCAAGAGATGCTTACACGTATCTAGAATATCACTTTGTTGACAAAGATGATTCGAAGATAAAATAACCTGAAAAAAAACCTCCTTTGTGAAAACTTAGGAGGTTTTTTTATGCCTTTTTTTTAATTAAATTTGATAAATAATATTTTCAGTGAATTTCAATTATCAAAAAACATATACCGTAAAAGAAGCTACCACTAAACTTGAAGGCTATTGTGCTTATCAAGAACGTAGCCATAAAGAAGTGAATCAAAAACTGAGGGAAATGAGAATGATTCCTGATGCAATTGAAATCATTATTCTTCATTTATTAAAGCATAATTTCTTAAACGAAACCAGGTTTTCTCAAGCATATGCAAGGGGAAAATTCAACCATAAAAAATGGGGAAAACAACGCATTGTAAGAGAACTTAGATATAGAGATATTTCTAAATATAATATAGATTTAGGCTTAAAAGAGATTTCAGAAGAAGACTACGAAAATACCTTTAACGAATTAGCGCAAAAACGATTTCTGCAATTAAGTTCTGAAAGTAACCTCCAAAAAAAAAGAAAAAAACTAGCCGATTATTTATTATACCGAGGCTGGGAATCCTTTTTAGTTTATGATAAGGTTAGGGAGTTGATTAAGTAAGGTTTTAAAAATAAAATTATTATTTAAATTTATAACTCACCCCAAACTCAAAATTACTCCTTGGCATAATTACGTGATCCTTCTCAAAATATTCTTTGTCAAAAATATTATTAAATAAAACAAACACAGAAAACGATTTAAGATCTGTAGCAACTTTTGCATCTACAATACTGTAAGATTCTGTTGGTCTTTCCACATATTTATACGTAACACTAGGCTTTATAATTTTAGCAATCGTAAAATCGAAAACTCCTGTAAAATGATGCTTTATTGAAGTGTTTATTAAATACCTTGAAGCGTAAACATTCGTATCATGATAATCGTCTTCTAAAAAAGTATAACCTAAGTTAACTCTATGAGAATTATTAAAAAGGACAAAATTATAAGCTGCATTCAACTCAAACCCAGAAGTTGTTATCTCTCTTAGGTTTTGAGCTACAAAAATTGCACTTTCTTCTGTCTCCTTAACATAATCTATCAAATCTTTAGCTTCTCTCCTAAAAGCCGCCCCAGTCAATTCTAATTTATTGATAGTGTATTTTATTCCTAATTCTTCTGCAAGCGCTTTTTCAGGCTTTAATTCTGAATTACCTGATAAAAAATTGGGGATATTTGTATATAATTCTGTATAAGTAGGAACTCTATAAGAATATCCAATATTTCCGTAAACTTTAAAATTATCAGAAAACGCATATCCGACATCCAAACCTGGAAATGCTTGAAAATCGAAATCTGAAAAATAACTTAATGATACGCCCGGAGTGATATCTAATTTATCATTTATTAATAAAAAACGGTGTTCTACAAACATATTAACAGCTGTTCGATTTTGGTCTCCTAGGTTATTACTTGATAATGTAGTTTCAGAAACATCTACCCCAATACCTGTAATACCCAATGATGATTTAAAAGAAGAATTTACTTCTGCTGCTATTTTATTGGTTATATTAAAGTTTCTAGAAAAACTTGGATCTTCTCTTTTTAATACAAACATATCTTGCCCTCTTTTCCAGTATACTTTTGGTTTAAAAGTCCAATTGTTTTTGTTGATAGAAGTTGAAACTCCTAACAAACTTGTTTGAGTTTCCTCATATTCGTTATATACCGGGTTATTGGTATAAAAATTACTCGCGCCAAATTTTCGATCAATAAATGTTGCAATTACATCTATAGGTTGGTTTTTGGTCTGAATACTACTCTTTAAAAAATAATTAAGATTTTCATAATCAGTATTTTCACGGTATCCTTGGCTCGCATTGTATTCGAAATTAACAAAATGGCTTGATTTTTCAAGATTAGTTGCTGCAGTAATCCCTAAATTTAATTTATCATAAAAACCACTTCCTGCTTCTAATTTTAATTGCTCTTTCACATTGCTTTTAGTTACAATATTGATAGCTCCAGAAAATGCATTTTGACCAAATATTCTTGCTGCTGGTCCTTTGATTATTTCGATTCGTTCAATATTCTCTATAGGAATCATCATGTTCATGGTATGATGGCCAGTTTGTGGATCTTCTGTTTTAAACCCATCAATCAAAATTAAAGTTTGATTAAATTGGCCTCCACGAATGTAAATATCCGATTGCATACCATCAGTCCCTCTTCTTCTAACATCAATTCCTGCGATACTCTGTAATAAATCAGGAACGTTGGTTGCCGTACTGTTTTTAATGTCTTCGGAAGAAATAACAGTAATGGTTCGAGAGTTTTTAGAAAATGGTAAATCTATTCTACTAGAAGTAATTAATACTTCTTCTAATTGTTCTTCGGTATTGGTTTCTTGAGAAAATGAAATCATTCCATTAAATAAAGTAACCAATATTAATAATAAAGTTTTGAATAATAATTTAGTTGGTAAATTTGATATCGCCATCTGCCTTGAAAACATTGAACATATTATTGATGACAGAAAGTTGTTTCAAGACATCTCCTCATGTTTGGAGCCGGGAGGGTACTTACTGCTTTCTACTCCTTACCTACATTATCGCCCATTGTCTTCTGAAGATAGCGGACCGTTTCCAAAGATTGAAGATGGTGGTCACGTTAGGCGGGGTTACTCAAAAGCAATGCTTGAAGAGTTATGTAAACATTCAGGCCTGGTCCCAGAAGAAATATCATTCTGTAGTGGATACCTAAGCCAAAAAATTACTACGGTTCTAAGAGTCTTGTCTAGAATACATCCATTGCTTGGGTGGGCTTTTATATTGCCACTTCGAGCGATTCCTCCAGTTTTTGACAAATTAGTGACTAACTTAGTCCGGTGGCCATATTATAGTATTTGCCTGAAAGCGTATAAGCCGCGTTTCCCTGAAAACGTATAAGCCGCGTTTCAATGAATATTAATAAATATAGTATAATGTTAATATATAGCTTTCAGTTACTTAGAGTTTC
>CAJXEB010000032.1 GCA_913052585.1 uncultured Flavobacteriaceae bacterium
CATCAATCTCAACATTACTAATTAAAATCCCTCCAAATGCTGAAACAGGGTCACCAGCTAAAGCGTCAACATAAGCTTGATACACAGTTTCACGTTGTGCTATGCCACAAGCATTATTATGTTTTAAAATTGCGAATGTAGGAGCTTCACCAGTAAATTCTGCCATTAAGTTGACAGCAGCATCTACGTCTAGTAAGTTATTGTAGCTTAATTCTTTTCCGTGTAGCTTATCAAATATTGAATCGAAATCTCCAAAGAAGAATCCTTTTTGATGCGGGTTTTCGCCATATCGCAGAATTTTGCCGTTTGGTTCGCTAATTTTTAAAGAAGAAATACTATGATCTTTATTAAAATAATTGAAAATTGCAGTGTCGTAATGTGAGGACACATTAAATGCTTTTGCTGCAAATTGTTTTCTGTCTGCTAAAGAAATTTCACCATTGTTTTCTGAAATCAGATTCAATAATTCGTTGTAATCTTCCATAGAAGAAACACAGAGTGTATCAGCGAAATTTTTTGCAGCAGCTCTAATTAGTGAAATTCCACCAATATCAATTTTTTCAATAATATCAGCTTCATTTGCTCCTGAAGCAACTGTTTTTTCAAAAGGATATAAATCTACAATTACAACATCCAATTGTGGGATGTTATATGCTTTCATTTCAGAAACATCACTTTCATTATGTTGCCTGTTTAAAATACCTCCAAAAACTTTTGGGTGTAATGTTTTTACTCTTCCACCTAAAATAGAAGGGTAATCAGTTACCTCTTCAACAGGTATTACATCGATTCCTAAATCGTTGATGAATTTTTGAGTTCCACCAGTTGAGTAGATAGAAACTCCAAGATCGTTTAATTTTCTAACTATAGGTTCTAGTCCTTCTTTGTGAAAAACAGAAATTAATGCAGAGGTTATTTTTTTATTGTTCATAGAAAATATAGGTTTTAATCTTTGAATCAGACATTTGCAAAAGTACAAAATTACCTCTTAAATTTGTAACATAACTTAGTAGAAAACGACCTATCTTAGTGAAACTTTTTTGATAGAAAAAAACCATTAAAATTTCACTAAAAATTATGTTTCAAAACATACCATAAAAAGGTTTTAATTAAGATTTAAAGATGCTTATATATTTACGTGTATTAAAAGAAAGTTTCAATTTTGCTATCAACGCACTTAAAAATAATAAGCTGCGTACATTTTTGTCATTATTAGGAGTTACCATCGGTATTTTTTCAATAATAGCAGTTTTAGCTGCGGTAGATTCTCTTAAAAAAGAAATTGACGATAGTATTAGTTCTTTAGATAATAGTACCATTATTGTAATGCGCTTTTCTTTTGGACCCTCTGATATTCCTCGTTGGAAACGACAACAATTTCCGGATGTAAGTTATGATGAGTATCAATATATAAGCAGGTATATGCCAGACACGGAGGCTGCTTCATTTGCTTTAAATGTGCCGTCAACATCTATAAAATTTGAGGAGAATTCGATTTCTAATGTAGAAATTGGTGCTGTTACTTATGAGTATTATGATATTGAAGCGCTTCAAATTGCGGAGGGACGTTTTTTTAATGAATCTGAATCCAATAGTGGAACTCCTGTAATTATTCTTGGAGATGAAATAGCCAAAACGTTATTCCCTTCCACCTTACCTCTTGGAAAAAAAGTTCGATTATATGGTAGAAAATTTGTGGTAATTGGAGTTCTGAAAAAAGAAGGTGCTGGATTATTTGGCGGATCAAAGGATACTTCTGTTTTCTTTCCAGTGAATATGGCAAGAAAAATATTTGGAGACAATAATAAATCTACATTTCCACAAATTATTGTAAAGCCTGAAAGCGGAATTGATAACGCGGGCTATATAGCCTTATTGAAACAAAAAATTAGAATGGCAAGAGGATTAAAACCTGATGATATTGATAATTTCTTTGTCAATCGATTAGAGGGTTTTAAAGATATCATTGATGGAATTACGGGTACCATGAATGGAATTGGTTGGATTATTAGTGGCTTCTCTTTATTGGTAGGAGGTTTTGGTATTGCTAACATCATGTTTGTTAGTGTAAAAGAACGAACCAACTTAATAGGAATACAAAAATCACTAGGAGCAAAAAATAAGTTTATTCTGTTTCAGTTTTTATTTGAAGCAGTAATACTTTCTTTAATTGGTGGATTAATAGGGTTGATATTAGTTTTTGTTGTATCGGTTTTCGCTTCTACATTTACCGGTGATTTTAATTTTATATTATCTCCTTGGAATATGTTTATTGGAACTGCAATCTCTGCTATAATTGGACTGATTGCAGGTATTATCCCAGCTATTTCAGCATCAAAACTAGATCCAGTTGAAGCGATAAGAACCGGAATGTAATACTGGTTTGGTTTGTAAAAACTTAAATAATTTTAGCAACTTGTTTATTTACCCATTCTAAAAAACGTTCATCGTTTTCTGAAAAAGGATCAACTGTATTAGAATCAACATCTATTTGTCCCACATTAATTCCATTTTTGAATAATGGAATCACAATTTCAGCTTTTACAAGAATACTACAGGCAATATAATTATCCTGTATATTTACATCTTCCACTACAAAATTTTGGTTAGAAACTGCAACTTGACCACAAATGCCTTTGCCAAATGGTATAATCGTGTGATTTGTTGGTTCTCCAGCAAACGCTTTTAGATGCAATGTTTTTTCTTCGTGATTGGCAAAGTAAAATCCAACCCAGTCATAATAATCAATATTGTTTTGAAGAATTTTACAAACAGCAATAAGACGATTGTTGATGGTTAAATTATCGTGACCTATAATTTCTTTAATTCTATCTTGAAGATTCTTATATAGCATTATATAAATATTTAATGTGCAAAGTTAATAAAGAGCTGCTATTTTTTAAAGCATAGATTCAGCATTATTTAAAACTATCTTTCCAATATGATTAAAAACAATATCTTATTTCTATTTTTGTTAAAAATCCTATTATCTGAAAGCACTTTTTATAAAATATAAATCTGTAATTCGTTTTGTCGCCTTGTTTCTTGGAACTTATTTTGTTTTAAGTGCACTTTATATGTTGTATTTAAATACTTCTTTTACGGGGAACTACTATCCGGATTTTATTACAAATTTGGTAGCAAAACAAAGCAGCGAACTTATTTCAAGTTTTGGTTATGAAGCAGAAGTAATGCCTCATGATACAGAGACTTCTATGAAGCTTTATATCAACCAAACCTATTTAGCAAGAATAGTTGAAGGCTGCAATGCCGTAAGTATTATTATTTTATTTATTGCTTTTATAATTTCCTTTTCAGAAAAATTAAAAAAAACGGTATTGTTTTTAGTTGCTGGAGGAACCTTAATTTACGCTGTAAATATATTAAGAATAGCCATCTTGGCAATTGCAATTTATAAATATCCAGAATATACAGATACCCTGCATGGAGTCGTTTTTCCTGCTATAATTTATGGTATGGTATTTTTGTTATGGATGATTTGGGTGCGAATGTTGCCAAAAACAACTTCAGGAAATGAATAAAATCATTAAAATAGGAGTGGTGTTATTATTAACATTTTTGTTAGTTCTCATTCGTTTTTTTGAATCCGATTTATTCTATGATCCTTTGTATTATTATTTCAAATCTGATTATACAAACCTTCCCATTCCAGAAATGGATGCTATAAAGTTTATAGGGAATATAACAGTACGTTTTTTAATGAATGCGATAGTTTCTTTGGCCATACTTTGGATGATCTTTAAAAGTAGAAGTATTATAAAATTATCTTCAATTTTATATGGAGTATTTTTTGTGCTTCTTATGATGGTTTTTTGTTTTCTGCTTTTTTATTCAGCATCTAAAAATTTATTTGCATTGTTTTATATTAGGAGGTTTTTAATTCAGCCCTTGTTCTTACTGGTCTTAATTCCTGCTTTTTACTTTCATAAGACCAAATAGATGTTAAATTTAATTTAAATAAGAAAGCTATATTGATTTTTTGAAGCTTATGTTGTAATTTCGCTCCGTATGCAAAAAGTAATTTCAATAGTTCTTACCATTTTAATGTTAGCAAGTAGCACGGGTGTTACGTATTCTAAACATTTTTGTGGAGATTTTGAAGTTCTTTCTACTCTTACATTTGGTAAAAAGAACCTTACTTGTGGTATGTCTATGGAAGCCGATGATTGTGATGATAGCGACTCAAAATCTTACCAATGCTGTAAAAACAAATACGAAAATGTAGATACAGATGATAATTACTCTCTATCATCATTCGATTTGCAAATTAACACTCATTTTATTGCAAGTTTCGTTTCTGTATTTGTGATTCAACAAATAGACTATACTTCTCAATCACAACTTTTTTACGCAAATTATACTCCGCCACTCATAAATAAAGACATCCCTGTTCTTTATCAAGTATTTACCATTTGATTTTTTCTTAGTTTTTTTAAATTTTATTGAAAGCAATACCTGTTTTCAATTTTCAATCTATTTATAAGAAAAAATTAAAAAATGAAATACCTATTATTCATACTATTATTAACACCATTGTTATCTATTTCTCAAAATAAAATAGAAGGGATACTATTAGAGAAAAATGAAAATAACGAAACCATAGGATTAGCTGGAGCAAATGTTTTTTGGCTAAATGCTTCTGTGGGGACGATCACCGACCTAGATGGAAATTTTACGATACCTTATAAAAGTGAATATAAAAGACTTGTAATAAGTTATGTGGGTTATAAAACTGATACACTAACTATTGCAAATACAAAAAAGATACAACACTATTTAACGTCCAAAGGGCAGTTAGACGAAGTGATTATTTCAATTAGAAAAAAAGCTTCAACAAGATCTTTTTTGTCCGCTACTAATGTAATTCATGTAAGTAGCACGGAGTTATTAAAAGCTGCTTGTTGTAATCTTTCTGAAAGTTTTGAAACCAATCCTTCTATCGATGTAAATTTTGCAGATGCAATTACAGGAACCCGACAAATAAAGATGTTAGGCTTAACGAGTCCGTATATTTTAATAACTACAGAAAACATTCCTTCCATTAGAGGAGCTTCACAAGCTTATGGATTGAGTTTTATACCGGGTACTTGGGTAGAGAGTATCCAGATTACTAAAGGAGCGGGAAGTGTTGTAAATGGTTTTGAAAGTATTGCTGGACAAATTAATGCAGAGCTGCAAAAACCTTCAAATGATGATAGATTATTTGTCAATGCTTATGCAAATGCAAATGGACGATTGGAATTAAATACCCATTTGAACACCAAAGTTTCTGATAAATGGGCTACTGGATTGTTTATACACGGAAATTTAAGAAATCAAAAATTTGATAAAAATGAAGATTCATTTTTAGATATGCCATTACAACAACAAATAAATTTGATGAACCGTTGGCAGTATATCAATAATGAAAAAGGCCTCGTAAGTTTTATAAATATTAAGTTTTTAAATGATGAAAAACAAACGGGTCAAGTAGATTTTGATCCTGAAAGAGATAAGTTAACCACCAATTATTGGGGTAGTGAAATTGACACAAGGCGTTTTGAAGCATCTGCAAAATTTGGCTATGTAAATCCTGAAATTCCTTATCAAAGTATGGGAGTTCAAGCAGCATATAGCAATCACGTACAAGAATCTTATTTTGGGTTAAATGTGTATGATATTACTCATAATAGTGTGTATGCCAATGCTATTTTTAATTCGATTATTGGTGATTCTAGAAATAAGTTTAAAACAGGAATTAGTGCAACCTATGATGATTATGATGAGCTCGTAAACACTACTAAATATGAACGTACAGAAAACTCATTAGGAGCCTTTTTTGAATATTCCTATGATAATTTAGGCGATTTAAATCTTACTGCTGGATTGCGAATTGATACTCATAATTTGTTGGGAACCTTTTTAACTCCAAGAATACACGCAAGATATACTCCTTGGGAGAATTCAGCATTTAGAATTTCTGCGGGAAGGGGTAAAAGAAGTGCAAATATATTTACTGAAAATCAGAAAATGTTTGCGTCTTCTAGAGCAATTAATATTTTGGACACCAACGGAAGTGTTTATGGTTTAGATCCTGAAATTGCTTGGAATTATGGAGTTTCTTACTCTCAAAAATTTAATGTATTAGGAAAAAAAGCTGAAATCACTTTTGATTATTACCGAACCGATTTTGTAAATCAAATTGTAGTAGATTGGGAAAATCCGAGAGAGGTTAATTTTTATAATTTAAAAGGAGAAAGTTACGCAAATAGTTTTCAAGCGGAATTAAGTATGCATATTATTGAAGGGTTTGACTTTAGAACAGCATATAAATTTTACGATGTAAAAACAGATTATAGTATCGGAAAATTAGACAGGCCATTAACTCCAAAACATCGAATATTTGCTAATGTTTCATATGAAACAAAAAGAAAAGATAAGGGGGCGCAATGGAAGTTTGATACCACCTTTAATTGGTTAGGAGAGCAACGTTTTTCTTCTACCTACGGAAACCCAGTAGCATACAAGTTACCAGAAAAAACTCCAACAGTAGCTACTTTAAATGCTCAAATCACAAAAGTATTTTCCACCTCATTTGAAGTGTATTTGGGAGGAGAAAATTTAACAAACGAAAAACAATTGGATCCAATATTAAATAGCGAAAACCCTTTTGAGGATACATTTGATACCACATTTGTATATGGTCCAATTTTTGGAGCTAGTTTTTACGCAGGATTACGTTATAAATTAAATTAAATAAAAATGAAAATGAAAAGAACAATTTTATTGGGACTATTCTTATTTATAGGAGTTACCCTAAGTGCACAAAATAAAAACGCAAAAGCAACTATTGAAGTAGACGGAGTTTGTTTAATGTGTAAAGATCGAATAGAAAAAGCATCCATTAAAACTAAAGGAGTAAAATCTGCTGTTTGGAATGTAGAAACTCATGAATTAAGTCTAATTTATGATGAACGCAAAACAGATTTAACCAAAATTCAAGAAGGTATTGCAGCTGTTGGTCACGATACGAAAGAGATAATTGCTAGCGATGAAGCTTATGGTTCAGTACATCCTTGTTGTAAATATAGGAGTGATGATGTTAAAGAAGATCACGGAAATTAATAGAAAATAACAACCAAAAAAAAGACCTCTAAATTTTAGAGGTCTTTTTTGTTATAGTTGGTTTGATGTCTTACATCATCCCTGGCATTCCGCCGCCGCCCATTGGAGGCATAGCAGGTCCGTCTTCTTTAATATCTACTAAAGCACATTCGGTAGTTAAAATCATTCCAGCTACAGAAGCTGCATTTTCTAAGGCAACACGAGTTACTTTTTTAGGATCGATAATCCCAGCTCCCAGCATATCTACATATTTATCTGCTTTTGCATCGTAACCAAAATTATTTTTTCCTTCAAGTACCTTATTAATAACAACAGATCCTTCTCCACCAGCATTTTCTACGATTGTACGTAGCGGTGATTCAATAGCTTTTGCTACAATATTGATTCCAGTTTTTTCATCAATACTATCGGCACTTAATTTTTCTAAAACTGATATCGCTCTAACTAGTGCAACACCACCTCCAGCTACTATTCCTTCTTCAACTGCAGCACGAGTTGCATTTAATGCGTCGTCCACACGGTCTTTCTTTTCTTTCATTTCTACTTCAGAAGCTGCACCTACATATAAAACAGCAACTCCACCAGCTAATTTAGCAAGTCTTTCTTGAAGTTTCTCTTTATCATAATCGCTTGTAGTAGTTTCAATTTGAGCTTTTATCTGGTTGACTCTAGTTTTTATGTCATTCTTGTTTCCTGCACCTTTTACAATAGTCGTATTGTCTTTATCGATAGTTACTGTTTCAGCAGTTCCTAACATATCTAAAGTTGCATTCTCCAATGTGAAACCTAACTCTTCAGAGATTACAGTTCCTCCAGTTAAAATTGCAATATCTTCTAACATTGCTTTACGTCTATCACCAAATCCTGGTGCTTTAACAGCTGCAATTTTTAAAGAACCTCTTAATTTATTAACTACTAAAGTAGCTAATGCTTCACCATCAACATCTTCAGCAATAATTAATAATGATTTTCCTTGTTGAGCAACTGGTTCTAAAATAGGAAGTAAATCCTTCATTGTAGAAACTTTCTTGTCATAAAGAAGAATCATTGGGTTCTCCATTTCAGTTTGCATTTTCTCGCTATCTGTCACAAAATAAGGAGATAAGTAACCACGGTCAAATTGCATTCCTTCAACAACGTCCACATAAGTTTCAGTTCCTTTAGATTCTTCAACAGTAATCACTCCTTCTTTACCTACTTTTCCAAATGCTTCAGAAATTAGGTTACCAATTAATTCATCGTTATTGGCAGATATAGAAGCAACTTGCTTAATCATACCTGAAGAGTTATTTACTTTTTTAGCTTGCTTATTTAAGTTTGCAGTAATCGCAGCAACTGCTTTATCGATACCAGCTTTTAAATCCATCGGATTTGCACCTGCAGCAACATTTTTTAAACCTTCTTTAACGATAGCTTGTGCTAAAACTGTAGCAGTAGTAGTACCATCTCCAGCTAAATCATTAGTTTTTGAAGCAACTTCTTTTACCATTTGAGCTCCCATATTTTCAAGAGGATCTTCTAACTCAATTTCTTTTGCTACCGTTACACCATCCTTAGTAATTTGAGGTCCACCAAATGATTTTCCAATAATTACATTACGTCCTCTAGGTCCTAAAGTTACTTTTACCGCGTCTGCTAATGCATTAACTCCACGTTTTATACTATCACGTGCTTCAATATCAAATTTTATATCTTTTGCCATTTTAAAAATCTTTGATTTTTAAACCTCCAAGAAATTGGAAGTTTTTTTGATTAAACTTTAATTAATTATAATTAAATAATTGCTAGAATATCTTCTTCTCGCATAATAAGGTAATCGTTACCTTCATGTTTTAATTCACTTCCTGAATATTTTCCGTAAAGGACAAGGTCACCAACCTTTACAGTCATATCGTGATCTTTTTTTCCTTTTCCAACTGCAACAACTTTACCTTGTTGTGGTTTTTCTTTTGCAGAATCTGGGATGTATAATCCTGAAGCAGTTTTTGTTTCTGCTTCTTGAGGTTCTACTAAAACTCTATCTGAAAGAGGTTGAATTTTTAATGCCATTATCAGTATTTTTTTTAGTTGTTAATTATAAATTTATGATAGTTTATACTCTAAAAGTATGCCACTTGAAAATAAGTGACATGTACCCATGAAAAATGCCAGCTTGTCATAAGCTGGCATTTTTTATATTTCATGTAAATAGTACTAGTTACTATCTCCAGCTGTATCTTGTGGTGCAGCATCTAATGGCGGCAAAGCATTTTCTATAGCGCTCTCATCGAAAGCTTTAGAACCAGAGTTTCCAGCAACCCCCATAATAGAGATATTAGAAAGTAAGATTAATGCCAATAATAAAGTAGCTAAAGTCCAAGTACTTTTATCTAAGAAATCTGTTGTTTTTTGAACTCCTCCTAATTGTTGTGTTCCACCTCCTCCAAAAGATGAAGATAATCCACCTCCCTTAGGGTTTTGTACCATAATTACTACTATTAATAAAAATGCTACAAAAATAATTAGTCCTATAAATATTGTAAACGTGCTCATGAGTCTTTTATGTTAATCTGTTTATTTATTGCTCGAATTTGGTCTGCAAAGAAACCACTTTTTTCGGGATATTTCAAACTTAAAATATGATATGCTTGTAATGCTTTTTTAAAGTTCTTTTGTTGCAAATAAACCTTCGCTAAAGTTTCGGTCATTAACGCTTCAGACGTCCGTAAATATTGGGTTGCAAGATTTTTTTGCACTTCTTTATTCGCGCCCGTGTTAGGTGTGTTTATTCGTTGTTTTAACTTAGGTTTATCTTGAATAAATTTATCAATCAAGTCAAAATTCCGCTTATTTATTGAAGAATTTTCTTTAATTTCTTCTCGAACGATCGGTGTAGCCATAGTTAATTTTAACCATTCGGAAAAAGAATGTCCGTCTTCTTTTGTGAAATTTAAAGGCTGGTTTTTTTCTAATTCAACTTCTAGTGATCCTTTAGTTGAAGGATTAGTTTCTGCTTCATTTTCTTTCACCAATTCATTAATATAATCTTCTTTTCTACAAAATAAATCTGGGTTTAATATGGCCTCTGCTTTTTTTAATTCTTCTTTAATTTGATTATCAATTTCGACACTTATTTGTTCCGAAATGTTTTCTGAAACAACTTCCATTTCGATAACAGCATCGTCATGTTGCTGAATGAGTTCCGATATTTCATTCTGGATAAAATGATCAGAGGTGATGTATTCAAAAAGAATATTTCTGTCTGTGGTATAAGCAGCGGTTAATTTTAAAGAGTCATTATATAAATAGTTGTTCGAATTTTTTAAACCTTTTAATTGCAATGCTCTTGCAGATTGAAAATAGGGATACTCTTCAATAACATCAGATAATTTGCGTTGATGCTCTTGACTTATGTTTTGCGGATTTGCAAGAAGATATGTATAGGTTTTTGTAATCATAGTTCCCTTTAAAAGGGGGTTAATTATTAGCTACCAATTTGCTAATGAAGCATTAAAAATGTCTTGTGTAATTCTTTCAAAAATAACATCTATAGCTTCATCCTTTTGTGATCCTACTAATTGTGAACCTCCAGCATAATCGTAATAAAATGAAAAACGCTGATCAAAATCTTTTAATTTTTCTTTTGTATTGTAAAAACGAACATTCACGCTAATTGTTAATCTGTTTTGTGCTGCAGTACTTTCGGAAGTCGCAGTAATAGGCGCAATGTAATAGTCCGCAATTTCACCTTCAAAAATTAAATCACCACTACTGTTTACCAAATCTAAATTTGTTTGATTTAGTAAAATGTCTTGTAATTTTAAAGTAAAATCTCTATCGATTCCTGGCTCTACAATAGGAGCATTGTTTTTAAAATAATTTACTTGAAAAGTTTTAGTGGTAGTATAATCTATATCGGCACCCGTAAAAGAATAGGTCCCGCAACTATTAAAAGTAATAGAAACTAAAATTAAAGCAATAAGTATTATTATTTTTTTCATTGGTTAAAACAAATATGAGATTAATTTACAAATTATATTGCTTAATTTTTCGATAAAGTGTTCTTTCTGAAATCCCTAATTCTTCTGCTGCATCTTTCCTTTTTCCATCGTATTTTTCAAGTGATTTTTTAATCAACTCCAATTCTTTTTCTTGAATGGATAAATTTTCTTCTTCCTCAATATCTTCTGCATAAGAGTAGTTATTTGAAGAGTCTGATTTTTGATTGTAATTTTCTGATTTTTTTTCAGAAATCCCAAGGATTTTTATATTTTCTATGGGTGTTTCAAAGTCATTGTCAACTAAATCTGCTAAGCTGTCTTTAGGGTTTTTAGTGTCGCTATGCATCTTGTTGATAATGTTAGAGTGCTCTTCTTGTACTTTCGTATTATTGCCATTTTTCATTAACTCTAAAGTTAATTTTTTTACATCATTTAAATCACGTTGCATATCGAAAAGTACTTTGTAAAGTAATTCTCTTTCATTACTAAAGTCACTTTCCTTTTTTTTCGTTTCAATAACAGCTGGGAGATTGCTTCCGACGTCTTTTAGATAATTCCGTAACGTTTGATAGCTTATGGTTCTATCTTTTTCTAAAACCGATATTTGTTCAGCAACATTTCTTAACTGACGTATGTTTCCTCCCCAATGATATTTTAAAAGTAATTCTGTTGCTTGCTGATCTAACCTAATGGTTGGCATCTTATATTTTTGAGCAAAATCTGATGCAAATTTCCTAAAAATCAAATGAATGTCTTCTGCCCGTTCTCGCAATGGAGGTAAATTAATTTCAATAGTACTTAAACGGTAATAAAGATCTTCTCTAAATTTACCTTTGCTAATATTTTCTGCCATATTAATATTAGTAGCAGCAACAATACGAACATCGGTTTTTTGATTTTTTGAAGAACCAACCTTTAAAAATTCTCCGGTTTCTAAAACACGCAATAAACGAACTTGAGTTGGAAGTGGAAGTTCTCCAACTTCATCTAGGAAAATAGTACCACCATCTGCAACTTCAAAATATCCGTTTCTAGTTGAAGTTGCTCCAGTAAATGCTCCCTTTTCATGACCAAACAATTCACTGTCGATAGTTCCTTCAGGGATAGCCCCACAATTAACAGCAATGTATTTACCATGCTTTCGATGTGATAAAGAATGTATGATTTTAGGAATACTTTCTTTACCAACTCCACTTTCCCCGGTTACTAAAACAGAGATATCGGTTGGAGCCACGCGAATTGCTTTTTCGATTACTCTATTTAAATTTGGATCATTTCCAATTATTCCGAAACGTTGTTTTGTTGCTTGTACTGATTCCATAATTTTTTTCCACGAAGGCGGAAATCTTTTTAGTTGTACTTATAAGATCCTGAATCGACTTCAAGATGACAATTAACTATTATCAGGATACCCAATACCTTTTCCAATAAGCGTGGCACTAGTACAATCTGATATTTTTACCATTACAAATTCTCCAACTTTATAATCTTCCTTTGGAAAAACAGCCATCGTATTCTGTGATGTTCTTCCAGCCCAGTGTTGATCACTTTTTTTAGATTCTTTTTCGATTAATACTTCAAAAGTATGCCCCACAAAAGCTTCCGTTCTAAAAGCACAATGTGCTCTTTGTAAAGCAACAATTTCTGCTAATCTTCTTTTTTTAACTTCTTCTGGAACATCGTCTTTGATTTTTCTAGCGGCTAAAGTTCCGGGTCTTTCAGAATATGCGAACATATATCCATAATCGTATTTTACATAGTCCATTAAACTCAAAGTATCTTGGTGATCTTCTTCGGTTTCTGTTGGAAATCCAGTAATTATATCTTGAGAAATCGTACAGTTTGGTAGAATTTCACGAACGTTGTCAATCAATTCCATATACTCTTCACGAGTATGTTGCCTGTTCATTTCCTTTAATATTCTTGTGCTACCACTTTGAACAGGTAAATGTATGTAATCACAAATATTTTTATGTTTAGCCATGGTATGCAATACGTTAATTTCCATATCTTGAGGATTGGATGTAGAAAACCGTAAACGCATTTTAGGCTCTGCTGTTGCAACTAAGTCAAGAAGTTGAGCAAAATTAGTTGCCGTAGCTTTTTGTATTTCTGAAGCTTTCTTAAAATTCTTTTTAAGACCTCCGCCATACCATAAAAAGCTATCTACATTTTGACCTAATAAAGTAATTTCTTTATATCCCTTTTGTGCAAGATCATGTACTTCTTCTATTATACTTTGGGGATCTCTACTTCTTTCTCTCCCTCTGGTAAAAGGGACTACACAAAAAGTACACATATTGTCGCAACCTCTTGTAATACTTACAAATGCTGTAACTCCATTTCCTCCTAATCGTACTGGAGAAATGTCTCCGTAAGTTTCGTCTTTAGATAGAATTACATTAACAGCATCTCTACCATCGTCTACTTCTTTTATTAAATTTGGAAGGTCTTTATAGGCATCTGGACCAACTACTAAGTCTACTATTTTTTCTTCTTCTAGAAATTTTTCTTTTAAACGTTCTGCCATACATCCCAATACGCCCACTTTCATTCCTGGGTTTATCTTTTTTACAGCATTGTATTTTTGTAAACGTTTTCTAATAGTTTGTTCTGCTTTGTCTCTAATAGAACATGTGTTAACAAGAACTAAATCAGCATCTTCAAGGTTTTGAGTAGTATTAAACCCTTCATTAGCTAGAATAGAAGCGACAATTTCACTATCGCTAAAATTCATAGCACAACCATAACTTTCTATGAATAGGTTGCGGGTGTTTTTTTTATTAGAATCTAGAACTAAAGCTTCGCCTTGTTTCTCTTCGTCAATAATTTTTTCCATAGGTTTCTTCGCTAAGCGGAGATCATTATAAGGTTATTCTTTGTCCATTAATTTCACGGATAATTGATTGTCAATTAATATGCCTGCTTTTATCAAGACTTAGCAAAGATACAAATTAATTGATACATATGACATAATGGCAGTATTCTTTTTCATAACTTTGTTTCAAAACAAATACTAATCATTGTTATGAAACAGCAACTATTGCAAAAAATAGAATCTGCAAGAACTCCTGGTTTTGGAAATTTATTATCGAAGAGTTTTGATCTTTTTAAAAAGGTTTGGATGGATTCTTTTATGCACGTTGTCGTTACATTTTTAGTGGCAACACCTTTAATCTTTTTCGTTTATGTCCCATTTATACCTGCAATAATTAAAGTTGCACGAGATGGGGGAACTGATCAAATTGAGCCAAATTTTGATTTTCCGATACTATCGATGGTTGCTTATGTTTTAATGGTGTTTGTTTTAATTTTTGTTGTGCAAATGATTACTATTGGAATTACAGCTCATTTTTATAAAGTTTGTAGAATAAAAGATTTGGATACCAAAGAAGATGCCGGAAGTTATTTTTCCTATTTAAAAGGGGTGAATTTTGGAAAAGTTTTTAAATTATCCCTAGCAAATTTCGGAATATCAATAGCAGCAATGTTATTGTGTTATTTACCTATTTTTTATGTGATGGTTCCGTTGCAATTAATGGTGGTAATATTTGCGTTTAATAAAGAATTATCTGTGTTAGATATTCTTTCTATAAGTTTTAAACTTGGTAATAAATTCTGGTTATTAGTATTTGGGTTGATGATTGTTTCATCATTATTGGCTCAATTGGGAATTATCCTTTGTTTTGTGGGATTATTTTTTACAGCGTATTTTGTGTGCATTCCTATTTACTATTTTTACAAAGAAACTATAGGATTTGTTGGGGATACCGAAGAATTTACAGAAGACTTTTCGACACAGTACAGCAATTAGTATAATAGGATAAATTTACTTTTTTTGGTTTTTAAAAATTGAGTTTTAAAAAATTCATATACTTTTGTTGACCAAATAAAACTGTATATGGCAAAGAATTTAGTGATTGTTGAGTCCCCGGCGAAAGCAAAAACAATAGAAAAATTTTTAGGAAAAGATTTTAAAGTGACTTCAAGTTTTGGACATATTGCTGACCTTCCTTCTAAGGAATTAGGTGTAGATGTAGATGGAGATTTTACGCCTAAGTATATAGTGCCTAGCGATAAAAAAAGTCTGGTTAGAGAATTAAAATCGGAAGCCAAAAAAGCTGAAATGGTCTGGCTAGCGAGTGATGAGGATCGAGAAGGAGAGGCAATTGCTTGGCATTTATCAGAAAATTTAAATTTAACAGATAGTAATACCAAGCGTATAGTTTTTCATGAGATAACAAAGACTGCTATCTTAAAAGCGATTGAAAATCCAAGAAAAATAAATTACAATCTTGTAAATGCACAACAAGCAAGAAGGGTATTAGATAGATTGGTTGGTTACGAATTATCTCCTGTTTTATGGAGAAAGGTTAAAGGAGGGCTTTCGGCAGGAAGGGTTCAATCGGTGGCGGTTCGTTTAATTGTTGAACGTGAACGACAAATTGAAGTTTTTAAACCCGTTGCTTCTTTTAGAATTGTAGCAGAATTTACAAATAGTACTGGAAGTAAGTTTAAAGCAAAACTTCCTAAGAATTTTAAAACTGAAAAGGAAGCGCGTGATTTTTTAACTAAAAATATAGGAGCTAATTATAATGTTTCAGATTTAGTAAAAAAACCGGCAAAAAAATCACCAGCACCACCTTTTACAACTTCAACACTTCAGCAAGAAGCTTCTAGAAAACTATATTTTTCAGTTGGTAAAACAATGACCATTGCGCAACGATTATACGAAGCTGGTCATATTACCTATATGAGAACGGATAGTGTTAATCTTTCGAATGACGCAAAACAAGCTGCTGAAGAAGAAATATCAAATTCATTTGGTAAAGAATATAGCACGCCTAGAAACTTTAAAAGTAAAGCAAAGGGAGCGCAGGAAGCTCACGAAGCGATTCGTCCAACAGATATGTCAAGGCATACTATAAGTGGAGATTATGATCAAGAAAGGTTGTACTCTTTAATTTGGAAACGTACTATTGCTTCACAAATGAGTGATGCTCAATTGGAGCGTACTAATGTGAAGATCGATAGTAGTGCTTCAGTTTCGGAGCAATTTGTTGCAAATGGAGAAATGATCAAATTTGATGGTTTCCTAAAAGTTTATTTGGAAGGAACCGATTTAGAAGATGAAGAGCAAGAAGGGATGTTACCAAAACTAACAGTTGGCGACACATTGCTAAAAAATTATATTACAGCTACACAACGATTTACAAGACCGCCTTATCGTTATACGGAGGCATCTTTGGTTAAGCAAATGGAGGAATTGGGAATAGGAAGACCATCTACCTATGCGCCAACAATTTCGACCATTATCAATCGTAATTATGCAGAAAAAGGAACTATAGAAGGAGTAGATCGTAGCTACTTGCAATTAACCTTAACGGATAATGTAGCGGATAATATGCTTACTGAAGTAATTGGCTCTGATAAAGGAAAGTTAGTGCCAACAGATATTGGAATGATTGTAAATGATTTTCTTGTGGAACACTTCGAGTATATATTAGATTATAATTTTACAGCCAAAGTTGAAGAAGATTTTGATAACATTGCTGAAGGAAACGAAGAGTGGAAGCATATGATGAAGGACTTTTATAAAAAATTCCACCCACAAATTGAAGATGTAACCGAAAATGCTGATAGAGAAAGTGGAGAACGCGTTTTAGGTAAAGATCCGGAATCTGGAAAAACAGTGTTAGTGCGTTTAGGAAAATTTGGACCTATGGCTCAAATAGGAGCTCCAGATGATGAGGAAAAGAAATTTGCAAGCCTTCGTCCAGATCAGCAATTGCATCAAGTAACGTTTGAGGAGGTAATGGATCTATTTAAGCTTCCAAAGGATCTTGGATTGTATGATGGCTTTGAAGTTCAAATAAATAATGGTCGTTTTGGACCATATATTAAGTTTGACGCTAAGTTTATTTCGCTTCCAAAAGGAATGGATCCCTTAGATATAGATATGGATACGGCAAAAGAGCTTATCGAAGAAAAAAGAAAAGCAGATGCTCCTATCTATGAATACGAAGAATTGCCAGTGCAAAAAGGAACAGGGAGATTTGGACCGTTTATAAAATGGAATAATATGTTTATCAACGTCAATAAAAAATATGATTTTGATAACCTTACTGATGCCGATATAGTTGAGTTAATTGAAACTAAAAAGCAAAAGGAAATCGATAAATTGATTCATGATTGGACCGATGAAGGAATTCGACTAGAAAAAGCACGTTGGGGACGTTTCAATCTTATAAAAGGGAAAACTAAAATTGAACTTCCTAAAACAACAAATGCTGAAAAAATGACTTTAGAGCAGGCTTTGGATATATTTGATAAAAAGAAACCAAAGAAAAAACCAGCAGCTAAGAAAAAACCAGCAGCTAAGAAAAAACCAACAGCTAAGAAAAAACCAGCTGCTAAGAAAAAATAATGATAGAATTTCTTACTCCAGTTTCTAAAACTGTTCTTGCGCATAGAGAAGTATTACCAAATGGTGTTCTTGGAAAAAACATTGCGGTTTATGGTAATTCTGGAGAATTACCAACGCTAGAGAATGTCAAATTTGCAATTCTTGGAGTTAAGGAAAATAGGAATGATATTGATTTTATTGGAGAAGAAATATGCTTTGATGAAATAAGGAAATCATTGTATTCGTTATATCCTGGTAATTGGTCTTATGGTATCATCGATTTGGGTGACATTGAAAAAGGAGAATCCGTACAAGATACTCATTTTGCAATGAAGGCAGTAATGGAAGAGCTCCTGAAAAAAGAAATCACACCACTTTTGTTGTGTGGAAGTCAAGATTTAGCCTATTCTCAATATAGGTCCTATGACTTTTTAGGGAATATGGTAAATATTACCAATATAGACAGTAAGTTTGATTTAGGTGACGCAGATCATCCAATGACTAATAAATCTTTTGTTGGAAAAATAATTATTGACAAGCCTTATAGCTTGTTTAATTATAGTAATATAGGGTATCAATCTTATTTTAATTCTCCTGAGGAAATCCAACTCATGAAAAAATTATTTTTTGATGGTTACCGATTGGGAGAGGTTTCAGCAGACATTAAATTAGTAGAACCTATTTTAAGAGATTCTGATATGGTTTTTTTAGATATTGGGACAATAAAAAGCGCAGATTTAAGTTATAAAAACAGTCAAAGTCCAAATGGATTTGACGGAAGAGAGATTTGTGCTATTTCTAGGTATGCTGGAATAAGCAATAAAGTAACCTCTTTCGGTATATATGAATTAAAAGATTTTAAAAATTCAAAAAGTGCTGCAATGTTAATTGCACAAATTTTCTGGTACTTTATTGAAGGGTTTAATTTTAGAGTTTCCGATGATGATTTTAGTAACGAAACACAGTATATAACCTATAAAGTGCCGATTGAAGATGAAGTATTGATGTTTAAAAAAAGCAATAAAACTGAGCGTTGGTGGATAGAGTTACCTTTTTTTTCAAATGTTAATAATAAATTAAAAAGGGAAACGTTATTACCTTGCACTTATGGCGATTATTTGAGTGCATGTAACCAGGAAATACCTGAAAGGTGGATGAAAGCCCGCCGAAAAAATGAATTATAATACCAAGCAAACTAATTTAATATCGAAAAATTGAAGGGTTTTTTAAGAAATATGTTGTTTTCTAAATATTTTATAAATAGGTTTACGCCCTTAAATCTAGATAATTTAACCTAAATACCTATGAAAAAGCTTATTGCATTTACTGCGATTATTCTTACATTATATAGTTGTAATACCAGTGATCGTGGAGAATTGGTTGGAACACAAGGAAAACAATGGCGTCCAGAGAAGCCGTTTGGTATGACACTTGTGCCTGGAGGAGCGTTTATTATGGGAAAATCAGATGATGATTTTGTAGCCGTAAACGATGCCCCAACTAAGACAGTGACTGTTCGTTCTTTCTACATGGACGAAACTGAAATTACCAATGCAGAATACCGTCAGTTTGTTTATTGGGTTCGTGACTCAACTGTAAGATTAAAATTAGCCATTTTAGCAGATGAAGTTGGTGCTACCCCAGGTGATGGAGGAGTTGGCGAATTTGCTTTTGTTGATCAAGAAAATGAGGAGATGACCCCTTATGATCAGTATATGTACGATAATTACTTCGGAATGGGTGATGATTTTTATGCAGGTAGAAAAATTAATAATAGGGTAGATATTCAATGGGATACTGCTAATTATCCAGACGAATATTATAGTGAAGTAATGGATACGATGTACATTCCTGCTGAAGAAGCGTATAATGGCCAACGAACAATTGATGTTACAAAATTAAAGTTCCAGTATACCTATATGGATATGCAAGGTGCTGCAAGAGATAACAGTAAGCGTAGAAAAGATTTTATCATTAAAGAAGAAGTTAATATTTACCCAGATACTACTGTTTGGATAAAGGATTATAACTATTCTTATAACGAACCAATGCACAATGATTATTTCTGGCATCAAGCTTATGGAGATTATCCTGTAGTAGGTGTTAATTGGAAACAAGCTAAGGCATTTACTGCTTGGAGAACTTTATATAAAAATTCTTACCAAAAATCTAGAAGACGTCAACACATAAATTCATTTAGATTACCTAGTGAAGCTGAATGGGAATATGCTGCCCGTGGTGGTCTAGAATCTGCTTCATATCCTTGGGGTGGTCCTTACACGAAAAATGACCGTGGATGCTTTAGAGCTAACTTTAAGCCATTACGTGGAGATTATGCAGCCGATCAAGCATTATATACGGTTGAAGCTAAATCGTATGAACCTAACGATTATAACCTATATAATATGGCAGGGAATGTATCTGAATGGGTAGATTCTTCTTATGACCCTTCTTCTTATGACTTTTCATCTAATATGAACCCAAATGTAAACGACACAAAAAACTTACGGAAAGTTGTACGTGGAGGATCTTGGAAGGATATTGCTTATTTCTTGCAAGTAAGTTCTAGAGATTACGAATATGCTGATTCTGCTAGAAGTTATATTGGCTTCAGAACAGTTCAAGATTACATGGGTACTGACGTTGTATTAAACGAAAAATTAGGAGACGCTCGATAACCCTCAAAAAAATTAAAACCAAAACTTAACTTATAAAAAAAAACTATTATGGCACAATCAAAATCTACAAAGAAATTATTTAATATGGCTTACGGTTTAGGAGCCTCTATTGTAATTATAGGAGCGTTATTTAAAATTCTTCACTGGGAAATTAATCTAGGATTTATGAGTTTGAATGGAGCTTTTTTATTAGCCGTCGGACTAATTACGGAAGCATTAATTTTTGCAGTTTCTGCTTTTGAACCAGTAGATGATGATTTAGATTGGTCTTTAGTATATCCAGAATTAGTAGGAGGTTTGGGAAAAGATAAAAAGAAAGATGCTGCTGCTCAGGATGCAGATGGTATCTTGTCTAAAAAATTAGACGAAATGCTTAAAGATGCCCGTATTGATTCAGAGTTAATGGGAAGTCTTTCTGAAAGTATTCGTTCTTTTGAAGGAGCTGCTAAAGATATGGTGCCTACTGCAGATGCTATGAGTGCCACTAAAAAGTATAGTGAAGAAATGGCATTAGCTGCTGCACAAATGGAATCTTTAAATAGTTTATATAAAGTCCAAGTTGAATCTACTAGCCGTCAAACTGAAGTAAATAATCAAGTTGCTGATAATGCAGAACAACTAAATAATCAAATGGAAAATTTAACGACCAACCTTTCTTCATTAAATGGAGTATATGGAGGTATGTTATCTGCAATGGGTAGTAAAAACTAAGATGGTTTTTAACTGTAATCAAATTTATAAATTCTTAAAAAGAAATTAAAATGGCAGGAGGAAAACTATCCCCAAGACAAAAGATGATAAACCTAATGTATTTGGTTTTCATTGCAATGTTAGCTCTTAATATGTCAAAAGAAGTATTATCCGCTTTTGGACTATTAGAAGAAAAAATAACTGAAGCTAACGTAGCTACAGACAAACGTAATGATGCGTTTATGGCAAATTTGGTAACAAAAGCTGCTGATGAACCACAGAAATATGCAGATTTGCAAGAAAAAGCAAATACCATAAAAACCTTATCTGATGATTTAGATGATTATATCGAAAGTATCAAAAGTGGTATGATGGGTACGGTTGGAGCTGACGATCAAGATAATTATGAAGTACAAGATAAGCCTGACTATTTAGATACTAAGTTTTTTAAAGGTGATATTCTTTCAAAAGATGGTTTAGTATTTCAGTCTAATATGTTAGCATATAGAGATGGTATTGTGGCTGAATTAGGTGATGATGAAAATTATTCAAATATTAAAGAGGCTGTTAACAAGCAATTTAGTTTAAATCCTGTAACTCCAAGAGGTAAGAAAAAAGAAAAGGATGCAATAATGTATCATTTTGAAGGTTTTCCTATGGTAGCTTCTAAAACTAAAATGACTCAAATACAAGCAAATGTTAAAACGATTCAGAATGAGATTCTTTCAACGATGTTAAGAGGTGAACAAGCTGCTTCTCTTTCTATGTCTACAGAAAATTATTCTACTTTATTAGAAACTCCAAAATCTGCCTATTATGCTGGAGAAAATTTTGATGGAGCTATTGTATTAGGTCGTGTTGATGAAGAAACAAAGCCTGATAGAGCAGAAATAACTTTAGATGGTAGAACACTAGTAGAAGGTACAGATTATACTTTTGAAGGTGGTAGAGTAAAGTTAAATGTTAGTGCTGGTAGTCCTGGAGATCATACTTTAGAAGGAAAATTAATATTTAAGCAAGATGGAGCAGAAACAGAAGTGCCTGTGAATAGAAGTTTTGCTACTATTTCTAAACCTAATGCTGCGGTAATTGCCGCCGATAAAATGAATGTAGTTTATAGAGGTGTTGATAACCCTATGACTATTTCTATTCCTGGTATTCCTGACAATAAGGTTTCTGGATCTGCAACTGGATTATCTAAAGGTTCTAAAGGAAAATATATTATGCGTCCTGGAAAAGGTAGAGAAGTTATTATTACAGCTAGCGGTACTCTACCAGACGGTGTAAGAATTAGTACTCCTGGGAAATTCCGTATTAAGGATATTCCAAGACCAACTGGAACCATTCGTGGTGAAGATGGTAATGGAGGTCCTGTTCGTATGCAACGTCAAGGTTTAGAAATTTCAAGTATTGGTGCAATGCTTTTAGATTTTGATTTTGATCTTAATCTAAATGTTACTGGTTTTAGTTTTAAAGTAGCTGGACAACCAACAGTAAAGGTTTCAGGTAGTAAATTAAATGCACAAGCAATAAGTGCTTTAAAAAGAGCAAAAAGAGGAGAAACGGTTCAGATATTTGATATCAACGCAAAAATATCAGGAAATTCAAGTTATAAATTACCTAGAATTACTCCAGTTTTTGTTGAATTAGCAAACTAGAAAATAAATTTTATTTTATGAATATTAAAAATGTTGTTTTAATTGTTTTTTGTTTATTAATTGCATCTAGTAGTGTGTTCGCACAATTGAATGTACTTAATGCAAAAACACCTGAGGAAATCGGTGTAAAAACCGAAGATCAATTGGCTTATGACAATGACAACCCATTGCCATATGGTTATATTGATGATCGTGATGTTTTATGGTCTAAATCTACTTGGGAAATTATTGATCTTGATGAGAGAATAAATTTCCCATTGTATTATCCAATTGACACTAACAACATTGGTATTGAAAGACGTTCTTTATACGATGTTTTGGTTAAGAACATTAAAAACAGAACGATCGAGCATGTTTATGCAGATTCTTATTTTACTGAAAAGAGAACATTAAATGATATAGAAGCATCATTGGTGTATTCAGATACTACAGATTTAGGTATCTCTCAGTTTAATGCAGGTGAAGCAATAGATCCTCAGTACATTCGTAAATTTACTTTGGATGCTGCAGATATTGAAGAGTGGAGGATACGTGGGACTTGGTTCTTGGATAAGCGTTCTGGAGATCTTAAATACCGTTTATTAGGAATTGCTCCAGTAGCTAATGAAGCGCGTACAAAAGCATTCCCAGATGACGCTTCAGATGCCAAAGTTGAGTTGTTTTGGATTTGGTTTCCTTCAACTAGAAATGTACTACATAAAGCAAAAGCTTTTAATAGAAAAAATACTTCAAGACCTATATCTTATGATCATTTGTTAAATTCAAGAAGATTTAATGCTGTGATATATAAAGAAGATAATGACTTAGGAGACAGAGCTATTAATGATTATATCAACGATAATGCATTGATGCAATTATTGGAATCTGATAGGATTAAAGAAGTTATTAGAAATATTGAAATTGATATGTGGAATTACTAATAAAGTAATTTTATAAATATAAAAAAAGCCCTGAAACTTTAGTTTCAGGGCTTTTTTTATGAGGAACAAAGTATATTTGTGATATGAAAGAAATTGACTATATCGTTGTAGGATTAGGAATAGCAGGAATCACATTTTGTGAAGTGCTTGAAAAAAATAACAAAACATTTGTAGTATATGATACTGGTAATGTTTCGTCAACCAAAGTTTCTGCAGGAGTTATAAATCCTGTTGTATTAAAAAGATTTACTCCAGTTTGGAACGCCAAAGAACATGTAGAAACTTCATTTGATTTCTATGAAAAATTAGCCATTAAATTAGGAATACCATTGTTTGAGAAAATGCCAATGCTTAGAATTTTTAAAAGTATTGAAGAGCAAAATAATTGGATGGTAGCAAGCGATAAAAAGGAATTAGAAACTTTTTTAAAGCCTAAGGTAATTAAAAATGAAAACCCAAATATCAATGCGCCATTTGGTTTTGGTGAAGTCAATAATACAGGTAAGGTTGACCCAATTGTATTGATTGAAAGTTATAAGAACTATCTCCTTAAAAATAATCAACTAAAAAATGAAGATTTTGAATATCATAATCTTCAGGTAAATATCGATAAAGTATTGTATAAAGATATCATCGCAAAAAAAATAATATTTTGTGAAGGGGCATCTGCCAAAAACAATCCTTTCTTTCCAAATAAAACAAAAATTAGTAATGAGCCATTAGTTATTCCCAATAAAGGAGAATATATAATTATTAATTCACCAGAATTAAAGCTTCATTCCATGATAAAAACTTCTCTTTTTGTAATCCCTTTGAGTGCCGATTTGTATAAAGTTGGTGCAACCTATGATCGAGAAGATCATACTGTCAAAACAACTCAAAATGCGAAAGAGGAAATGATCAATAAATTAAAAAACATTATAAATTGTAACTTTGAAGTTGTAGGTCAAGTTGCAGGAATTAGACCTACAACAAGAGATCGAAGGCCTTTTTTAGGAACATTGTTGGATTGTAGAAATAAAGTATTTTTTAATGGTTTAGGAACCCGGGGTATTACTTCAGCCCCGTCGTTAGCTGCAAGTCTTTATAATTATATTGAAAACGGATTAGAGCTGCCTAAAGAGATGAATATAAAAAGGTATTACAAATGGTAATTGGTGCTTTTTATTGAAAAAAAAATAAGCATCTTTGCAAAAATATTTTTTAGATGCTCAATATTCATAATCTTACCGTTTCATTTCAAGGAGACGATTTATTTTCAGGAATTACTTTTCAATTGCGCTCGGGGGATCGAGTAGGGTTGGTTGGTAAAAATGGTGCTGGAAAATCTACCTTATTAAAAATATTGTCAGGCGAGCAAGAATATGATAAAGGGCAAATTGCTTCCGATAAACAAATTTCTATAGGTTTTTTAAAGCAAGATATAGATTTTATAAAAGGAAGAACAGTACTTCAAGAAGCTTATGAAGCCTTCAAATTAATTAAAGAATTAGAAAATCAGTTAGAAAAGATTAATCATCAACTAGCTGAACGTACCGATTATGAAAGTGAAAGCTACCATCAATTAATGGTAGATTTAAATGATGTCCAGCATCAATATGAAATTCACGGAGGTTATAATTACCAAGGAGACACCGAACGTGTATTACTAGGTTTAGGATTCCAGCGGGAAGACTTTAATATGGCAACAGATACTTTTTCTGGAGGTTGGAGAATGCGAATTGAGCTGGCAAAGTTATTATTGCAAAATAATGATATTTTATTATTAGATGAGCCAACAAACCATTTGGATATTGAATCTATTTTATGGTTGGAAGATTTTTTGAAAAATTATGCAGGCGCAATAGTTATTGTTTCTCACGATAGAATGTTTTTAGATAATATAACCAATCGTACTATTGAAATTTCACTTGGTAGAATTTACGATTATAATAAACCTTACACAGAGTATTTAGTGTTGAGAAAAGAATTGAGGGAGCAACAATTAGCAACTCAAAAAAATCAACAAAAGCAAATAGAGCAAACGGAGAAATTAATTGAAAAATTTAGAGCAAAAGCCTCTAAGGCAACAATGGCTCAGTCTTTAATTAAAAAACTAGATAAGATTGATAGAATCGAAGTTGATGAAGACGATAATAGTGTAATGAGCTTAAATTTTCCAGTTTCTGTTTCGCCAGGTAAAGTTGTTATTGAAGCTGAAAATGTATCTAAAAATTATGATGATAAAAAGGTGCTTCATAATATTAGTTTATTGCTAGAAAGAAATAGTAAAATAGCATTTGTTGGTCAGAATGGACAAGGTAAATCAACACTTGCAAAGTGTATTGTTGGTGATGTTTCTTATACTGGAAAATTAAATTTAGGGCATAATGTACAGATTGGCTATTTTGCCCAAAATCAGGCTGATTATTTAGATGGTACTAAGACTGTTTTGGATACCATGATTGATGCTGCAAATGAGAAAAACCGAGTTAAAGTTCGAGATATATTAGGTGCTTTTTTGTTTAGGGGAGACGATGTAGATAAATATGTTAGAGTACTTTCGGGTGGAGAGCGTAATCGTTTGGCATTAGCAAAATTATTATTGCAGCCTTTTAATGTATTGGTGATGGATGAGCCAACCAATCATTTAGATATTAAATCTAAAAATGTTTTAAAAGATGCATTGATAAAATTTGAAGGAACACTACTATTAGTTTCTCATGATCGA
>CAJXEB010000033.1 GCA_913052585.1 uncultured Flavobacteriaceae bacterium
GGAAAGTGATAAAAATAAAGACCTTGGAGAAGAATTAGCCGATGTAGTATTTGTAGTTTTGTGTTTAGCCAATCAAACTGGAATTGATTTACAAGAAGCTTTTGATAAAAAAATGGATTATAAAACCAATCGAGATCACGATAGGCATCATAATAATAAAAAATTAAAATAATATGTTTCAAAAAGTAATTTCAACACCTGGATTTTGGAGATCAGCTTTTTCATTAGGGATTGCATTTTCATCTATATTTGTTATTATAAAATGGGGAATTGAAGGTTTTAATATGGAATACTTCAATTCAATTATAAATCCATTTTCATTTATAATTGGCTTATTAGCTGGAGGATTTATTTATGGATTTTTGGTAACTTTTGGTAAGTTTAGAGCGAAACTCAAGAAAGAAGAACAAAAATTTTGATCGCACACCTTACTTGCAAAACTGTTAGCGATAATCCTATGATCACTGTCCCGGGATCTAAAAGCGAATCTAACAGACTTTTAATTCTAAAAGGAATATTTCCAAACTTGTCAATTGATAACCTCTCTAATAGTGACGATACGATTAGTTTAGAAAAAGGGATAAAACAAATTGACGGAATTGTTAATATTCACCATGCGGGAACTGCCATGCGTTTTTTAACTGCATATTTTGCTTCAAAAGAAGGAGCGGATATTAGGATTACTGGTAGTAAAAGAATGCAAGAACGCCCAATTAAAGTTTTAGTTGATGCATTAAACGATTTAGGTGCAGATATTCAATATTTAAAAAATAAAGGGTTTCCTCCACTAAAAATAATTGGTAAAGATTTAAATGTTAGTTCAGTTACTTTAAATGCTAACATAAGTAGTCAGTATGTTTCCGCATTAATGTTAATAGCGCCTTCATTAAAAAATGGATTAACAATTAATCTAGAAGGAGAAATTACTTCAGTCCCTTATATTAAAATGACTTTAAATTTGATGCAAAAAGCAGGAATTTCGGGAAGTTTTAATGCAAATAAAATTCATATAACACCAATTAATAGTATTGATAGTAGTGTATTAAATATAGAATCAGATTGGAGTTCTGCTTCTTATTATTACAGTATAATTGCGCTATCAAGTAAGCTTGAAGTTACTTTAAATAATTACACAAAAAATAGTATTCAAGGAGATTCAAAAATAATCTCCATTTTTGAAAAATTGGGAGTAGAAACCATATTTAATGAACAAAATAATTCCATTTGTTTAAGAAAAGTAAAAACAGAAATCATTGATCATCTTTCATTAAATTTAAATGACACACCAGATATTGCTCAAACCATAGCAGTGACGTGTTTTGGTTTAGGGATACATTGTAAGTTAGAAGGTTTAAGAACCCTTAAAATAAAGGAAACAGATAGGTTGTTAGCTTTAAAAACAGAACTTGAAAAGCTTGGAGCTACTGTAATTATAACTGACCAAACATTAGAAGTGTTTCGTTCAAAGGAGATTATTGAAAATATAACCATTGAAACCTACCAAGACCATCGTATGGCTATGGCTTTTGCTCCATTAGTATTTAAAGTGCCAATTAATATCCTTGACCCAAATGTGGTTACAAAATCCTACGCGACCTTTTGGGAAGACCTTGTAAAAACAGGTGTTGAAGTAGAATTAAAATAATAAACTGCTATTTACTTGACAACCCCTATGTTGAGATTGTATATTTGCAGCTTTTAATTATAAAACCATCTCGAACTATGGGAATGAAACTCTCAAGATTTAATTTTGAATTACCTGAAGAATTATTAGCTGAATATCCTGCGGCAAACAGGGATGAATCTCGTTTAATGGTGTTGAACAGAAAAGAACAAACCATTGAGCATAAAATGTTTAAAGACCTTAAAGATTATTTTCGTGAAGACGATGTGCTTGTGTTAAATAATACAAAGGTATTTCCTGCAAGATTATATGGAAATAAAGAAAAAACGGGTGCTCGTATAGAAGTTTTCCTTTTAAGAGAATTAAATAAAGATACGCGTCTTTGGGATGTATTAGTAGATCCTGCAAGAAAAATTAGAATTGGAAATAAATTATACTTTGGTGAAGACGATTCATTGGTTGCTGAGGTTATAGATAATACGACTTCTAGAGGAAGAACATTACGTTTCTTATATGACGGTCCTTATGAAGATTTTAGAAAAAAATTAACTGAATTAGGAGAAACACCACTTCCTAAATATATTAAAAGAGAAGTTGAGCCAGAAGATAAAGAAAGGTATCAAACTATTTTTGCGAAAAACGAAGGAGCCGTTGCTGCTCCAACTGCTGGATTACATTTCTCTAGACATTTATTAAAACGTCTTGAAATTAAAGGAGTAAAATTTGCTGAGGTAACATTACATGTTGGATTAGGAACATTTAGCTCTGTAGAAGTAGAAGATTTATCTAAGCATAAAATGGATTCAGAAGAGATTCATATTGATAAATTAGCGGAAACGATAATTAATAAAGGAATTGCAGAGAAAAGAAGAATTTGTGCTGTTGGAACAACAGCAATGAGAGCAATAGAAAGTTCAGTTTCTTCTAATGGTGAGTTAAATGCTTATGATGGTTGGACAAATAAATTTATTTTTCCTCCTTACGATTTTAGTATTGCAAACATGATGGTGACTAACTTTCATACACCAAAATCAACTTTAATGATGATGGTTTCGGCATTTGCAGGACATGATTTTGTCAGAGAAGCTTATGAGGTAGCAATTAAAGAAAAATATAGATTTCACACTTACGGAGATGCGATGTTAATCATCTAATTTCTATAGGAAATATTTATTAAACCTCGATGTCTCATCGGGGTTTTTTGTTTTATAACGATTTGATTTTCAAATATCAAAATAAAAAAGTACTTTAGTAAGCTAATACTATTTTTTAAAAGGTATTGATGAAAAAATATTTACTTGTTATATTGTTAATTTCAATTTCATTTTTATCCTATTCTCAGGATGAAAATGAAAATATACCTTTGAGTTGGGAGTTAAATTTAAGAAGTTCGGTTATACCCATAGAATTACCTCCTTTAGATTTACAAAACATAATTGCTGAGGATAGTATTAATGACAAAGATAAAAGTCTCCCGTGGCGTTATGGTATTTCAAGACCTTTAGTTTTGGATTATGAAAATGATGGAGTTTGGACTGAGTTACCAAATAATAGAGGTAGAATTTGGCAAGTAGCTATCTGGTCGCCAAATGCTATTAATTTGAGTATAAACTTTAATGATTTTAAATTACCAGAAGGAGCAATGATGCATCTTTATAATGATGATCAAACCGATATTTCAAAAACATACACAAAGGATCAAAATAGAGAAAATAAAAAATTAGGTTCTTGGTTTGTTTCTGGCGAAATTATCTGGATTGAGTATTATGAACCAGAAAACACAGCTAATGATACTCATCTTGAAATAGGTAGTATTACTCATGGTTATAGAATGGGTCGAGTTCATCAAATGATTGAAAATAATAATAGAGGACTTAATGATTCTGGAGATTGTAACTACGATGTAAATTGCGCTATCGGTAATGATTTCGAAAACAAAAAAGACTTAGTAAAAAAAACGGTAGCTCTCTTAAATCTAGGTAATGGACATTTATGTTCATCCTCTCTAATAAATACTACTCTTGGTGATAAAACGCCATATTTATTAACTGCGAATCATTGCTTGGAAAATAGTGACCCATCTTTTTGGTCTGTTAGGTTTAATTGGATGAGTCCAAGTCCAATTTGCGGTAGTGAAGAAGAAAGTTTAGACATACAAACTAATTTTACTATGAGTGGTGCTCAATTAAAAGCAAACAATGCTTTAAGTGATTTTGCATTAGTTGAATTGCATAATGAGGTTCCAGAATATTGGGATGTTGCTTTTGCAGGTTGGGATAATACGGATGAATTGCCTACTATGGAAGTTGGAATTCACCACCCCAATGGAGATATTATGAAAATATGTAGAGACGATTCAGGCGCTGTTAAAGAAAATGCTAATGGCACTGAAGTATGGTTAATTGGAGGAGTATCAATTGGTGTTGGTAATGGATGGGAAATTGGGACTACAGAAAGTGGATCTTCAGGTTCTCCATTATTTAATGAAGACGCAAGAATAATAGGACAATTATATGCTGGTCAAGCATTTTGTGATGGGACTGAAAACAATAATGATTACGATATATATGGAAGATTTGGAATTTCATGGGATTCAGGTGAAACACCAGAAACTAGATTAAAAGATTGGTTAGATCCTAATAATTCTGGTAATTCCACAACTGAAACAATTCAAAATGTATTAAGTACTCAAGATTTTGATGATACTGGAACTTTAGATATTTATCCTAATCCAGCAAATACAGTACTCTCCATTATGAATAATAGATATCCTAATTTAGAGTATTGTTTTTACAACTTAATGGGACAAAAAGTTTATTCGGGAAACTTGTCTAATACTATTAATGAAATTAATGTAGAACATTTAAATGAAGGAATGTACTTTTTATATTTAGTAGATGGAGATACAAATGTCAGTTCTACAAAAAAGATAATAATAAAAAGATAATAATAAAGATCGGTAATAATAAAAAGCCTCTTTTTTAAAAAGAGGCTTTTTATTATCATATCCTTTTTAATATTGATATTTTTGCAAACTAATGAAAGCGAAAAAAAAGGACATACGAGCTTTGTCAAGAGAAGAAATTAGAGACTTCTTTCAAAATACTGGAGACAAGGCATTTAGAGGTAATCAGGTATATGAGTGGCTTTGGAGTAAAGGAGCGCATCATTTTGATGACATGACTAATATATCAAAGGAGACTCGGGAACTTTTAAGCGAGCATTTTGTAATTAATCATATCGAAGTAGATAGTATACAAAAAAGTAATGATGGTACTATTAAAAATGCTGTAAAACTATTTGATGGATTAATTGTTGAATCAGTTTTAATACCAACACCATCAAGAACAACAGCCTGTGTTTCAAGTCAAGTGGGTTGTAGTTTAGATTGTAAATTTTGTGCTACCTCACGATTAAAAAAGATGAGAAACTTGAACCCTGACGAAATTTACGATCAGGTAAAAGCAATCGATCAAGAAAGTAGATTGTATCATTCAAGACCACTTTCAAATATTGTATTTATGGGGATGGGTGAACCCTTAATGAATTATAATAACCTTCTTAAATCTATCGATAAAATAACTTCGGAAGATGGTTTAGGAATGTCGCCAAAAAGAATAACAGTTTCCACTTCTGGTGTTCCAAAAATGATTAAAAAATTAGCCGATGATGAGGTTAAGTTTCATCTAGCGGTTTCATTACACTCTGCAATTCAGGAAAAGAGAAAGCAAATCATGCCTTTTGCGAATAAATTTACCTTGCCAGATTTAAAAGAAGCATTACAATATTGGTATGAAAAAACAACTAGGAGAATTACCTATGAATATGTTATTTGGGAAGGAATCAATGATTCAAGAGAAGATATAAATGCACTTGTTGCCTTTTGTAAATACGTGCCTTGTAAAGTAAACTTAATTGAATACAACTCTATTGATGATGATTCATTTAAACAAGCATCACCACATGTTACAAATGAATACATAAATACCCTTGAGAAAAATAGAATCCCGGTAACCGTAAGAAGAAGTAGAGGAAAAGATATTGATGCAGCTTGCGGACAATTGGCAAATAAAAAATAAACTACTAAATTTTTTATCTTTAAATTGTTGATGAAAATAGTTTCGCAAATAAAACTACCTATTGAATATGAAATGGAACTTTTTGAAAAAAAGTTTTTACTTTCTATGTCTTCAAAAGTTTCATTGCTAAATCGCATTACACATTATGTTGTTAATAGGAAGGGTAAACAAATGAGACCGATGTTTGTTTTCTTAATTGCAAAGATGAGTAATAAAGGAGAAGTTAATGATAGAACTTATCGTGGAGCTTCTGTAATAGAATTAATTCATACTGCAACACTTGTCCACGATGATGTTGTAGATGGTAGTAATAGAAGGAGAAGTTTTTTCTCAATAAACGCTTTGTGGAAAAATAAAATTGCAGTCTTAGTAGGAGATTTTTTATTGTCCAAAGGCTTATTATTATCTATTGACAATAACGATTTTGATTTACTGAAAATCATCTCGGTTGCGGTAAGAGAAATGAGTGAAGGGGAGCTTCTTCAAATTGAAAAAGCAAGAAAATTAGATATTACAGAAGAGATTTATTATGAAATAATCCGCAAAAAAACAGCTACACTAATTGCTGCATGTTGCGCTATGGGAGCTCAATCTGTAATGGCCACAAAAGAAGAAGTAGAGGCGATGAGAGAATTTGGGGAGCATATCGGAATGGCTTTTCAAATTAAAGATGACCTTTTTGATTACGGAACCGAAAAAATAGGAAAACCTACGGGAATAGATATTAAAGAACAAAAAATGACACTTCCTTTAATTTATGCTCTTAATAATTGTTCGGATAAAGAAAAGAGATGGATCATTAACTCTATTAAAAATTACAATACCGATAAAGTTAGAGTAAAGGAATTAATCCAGTTTGTTAAGTCAAAAGGAGGATTAGAATATGCCGTTTCTATAATGAAACAATACCAAAATAAAGCACTTTCTATATTACAAAAATGTCCAGATTCAACCTATAAAGATTCGCTAGAATTAATGGTTAATTACGTGATAGATAGAAAAAAATAATACTCTTAGAGTAGGTACTACACTTTTTCAATTTAAATTTAAAAACAGTAGGCAACCTTTTTATAGTAACTTGCGTCTATAGAAATAGAAGCCTATTAAAAAGCAGAAATTGAAAGTTGTTTCCTTACATAAAAATTATAAATCTCTTATTTCAAGAGCCAATAATGGCAATCAAAAAGCACAACACCAACTGTTCGAGCTTTTTGCTCCTAAAATGTTAAGTGTTTGTAGGCAATACATGAAAAACAATGTACTTGCTGAAGAGGTGATGTTAACAGGGTTTTTAAAAGTTTTTACAAATTTAAATTCTTTTAAAGCAGAAGGAAGTTTTGAAGGTTGGATAAGAAGAATTATGGTAAATGAATCCATATCTCAACTAAGAAAAGAAAAAAAACTGATTTTTAAAGAGGAAGAATATTTTGAAAATTCCTTAAATCTAGTAGCATATATTGACACTGAAATTGAAGTAAGTGAAATTCAAAAGTTAATAGATCAATTGCCTCACGGATACAAGACCGTTTTTGTATTATATGCGGTGGAAGGATATAAACATAGTGAAATTTCTGAAATGTTAGAAATTTCAGAAAGTACTTCAAAAACACAATTATTTAAAGCAAGAAAAAAGCTTCAGACTTTAATTAATAAAGAGAATAAAATTAGTTATGGCACCCATTAAATTAGAAGATCATATTAGAGAACAGTTACAGGAAAGAGAAATTCAAACTTCAAATAATTCCTGGGAAAAACTACAGCAACAAATTAAAACTACACCAAATAATAATAATAAGAGTTGGTTTTATTTAGCTGCAAGTATAGTTAGTGTTGTTATTATTTCATCTTTAATGCTTAGTGAGCAACAAGTTATTATCGAACCCTCTAATAATTTAGTTGAAGTAAACGATAGTTTAAATGAAGTTATAACAAATAATAATATAATAGTTGCTAGTGAAGAAATTACGAATAATAGTACTTCAGAAATTATTGACCAGAAAGAAATAACCGATTCTTCAATAAAAGGTATTACTATTAATAAAAATAAAGTAATTGTAAATAAAAAAGAACCTGTTGCTGTCTTAAATATAGTTACACCCGATTCTTCAAAAATTATTCAAACCGAAACTATTCTTATTGCTGCAAATAACAATGAGACTACTGGAATTAATGAAGAAGAAATTTTCATTAATTCCAAAATAGAAGAAGTAGTAGCTCAAATTAAAAACGCATCAAACGCTATTACCGATGAAGAAATAAATTCATTATTATATAAAGCTCAGCAAGAAATTCATTCAAAAAAATTATTGCGTAAAAATAAAGTAGATGCTACAGAGTTGCTTAGTATCGTTGAAGACGAACTTGAAGAGAATTTTAGAGATCGTGTTTTTGAAGCTTTAGGAGATGGCTATAAAAAAGTCAGAACGGCAGTAGTAAATCGAAATAATTAAAAAATCATCAATCAAATCAAACGAACATTATGAGAACCATTACCATTTGCATCATCTTGGCATTTTATTTAATGCCATTTACTAATTTGTTTTCGCAAGAAATAACCATTACAATGGAGTCCCTTGAAACTTCAAAGGAAAATATTGTAAAAGAAGAAAAAGGTGCCTTAAAAATTGAAGTTGAAAAAATTAATAGGCAATTAGATCAAGGAGAAATCGATCTTGAAAAGGCAGATGAGCTAAAAGCAGCGGCAGCAGAAAAACGAGCGCTTAATATTGATAATAAGATTGCAATTATAGATAATAAAATTGCATTATTAGAGAGGAATAATAATGAAACGATTATAGTTTTAGATAAAGATAAAATTAAAGTTGAGGTATTTAACGATGGAGAATTTGTATCAGTATCATTAAATAACAAAAAGAAATATGATAAAAGAACTACAAGTAGATTATTAATCGCTTTTGGATTTAATAATTTAGTAACTGATGGAGAGTCGTTTACTGAAACGGATCTTAACATCGGAAGATCACGTTTTTTTGAAATAGGATGGTCATGGAAAACACGAGTATTTAAAGACAGTAATTGGTTGCGTTTTAAATACGGTTTCTCTTTTTCGTTTGATGGTTTAAGGCCTTCCGATAATCAATATTATGTTACCGATGGAGAATTAACCAATTTAGAGGTTCATCCACAAAATTTAAATAAGGCCAAGCTAAGAGTTGATAAATTAATATTTCCTATACATTTTGAGTTTGGATCTTCCAAAAAAATTGAAAGAAGAGATTACTTTAGATATTCTATCCAAAAAAAATTTAAAATAGGTATTGGGGGCTTTGCAGGATTTAAGTTAAGTTCTCGTCAAAAATTAAAATATAGTGAGAATGGTAATAACAAGAAAGATAAGATTAAAGCCAGTTATAATACTAATAGTGTAGTTTATGGTTTAAGCGGTTATGTGGGTTGGGGATGGACAGCTTTATATATGAAATATGAACTAAATTCTATTTTTAAATCCAATCCTATTGAGCAGCATAATGTTTCGTTAGGCTTACGATTCGATTTATAAAACACCATCAATTTTGTCTTATCATTTAAGGTTTTCATCACTAATAAGTTGAAAGCCTTTTTTATTGATAAATATTTATGCTAAAAATTTACTTTTTCAAGCAGAAATTCACATCTTTGGTATCTAAATATGATTTCACAAACAACTATAGACAATGTATTTGAAACTGCTCGAGTAGAGGAGGTAATAGGTGATTTTGTAGTTTTAAAAAAATCGGGAAGTAACTTTAAAGGATTAAGTCCTTTTAGCGATGAGCGTTCGCCTAGTTTTATGGTTTCCCCTGCTAAACAACTATGGAAAGATTTTTCAAGTGGTAAAGGAGGAAGTGTTATTTCTTTTTTAATGGAGCATGAGCATTTCAGTTATCCAGAAGCCATTAAATATTTGGCTAATAAATATGGAATTGAAATTGAAGAAACCGAAAGATCTGATGAAGAAAAAGAACAAGCAACACAAAAAGAAAATCTATTTATAGTAAGTGACTATGCTAAAGATTACTTTAATAGTACCTTATTAAATATAGAAGAAGGAAAAGCAATTGGTCTTACATACTTTAAGGAACGTGGTTTTACTTTAGAAACAATTCAAAAATTTTCATTAGGATACTCTTTAGACAAATGGGGAGCTTTTACAGATACCGCTATAAAAAAAGGATATCAATTAGAATTTCTTGAAAAAACCGGACTAACCATTGTAAAGGGCGAGAAACAATTTGATCGTTTTAAGGGACGAGTTATATTCCCTATTCTAAGTATGAGTGGTCGTACTTTGGGTTTTGGAGGTAGAATTCTAACCAACGACAAAAAGGCTGCTAAGTATTTAAACTCTCCAGAAAGTGATATATACCACAAGAGTGATGTGCTTTATGGGATCTATCAAGCAAAGCAAGCGATTGCGAAAGAAGATAATTGCTACTTAGTTGAAGGGTATACAGATGTGCTTCAATTTAACCAAACAGGAATCATCAATGTGGTGTCTTCATCAGGTACAGCATTGACTCCAAACCAAATACGATTAATAAGTAGGCTTACAAATAACATTACAGTTCTTTATGATGGAGATGAAGCGGGGCTTAGAGCATCTATTAGAGGAATAGATTTAATTCTTGAGCAAGGGGTGAATGTAAAGATTTGTGCGTTTCCAGAAGGAGAAGATCCAGATAGTTTTGCTAAAAACAATACCTTAGATAGCCTGAAGCTATATCTAGATGAAAATTCTACAGACTTTATCAATTTCAAGGCAGCTCTTTTAGTTTCTCAAACAAAAAACGATCCTATAAAAAGGGCAGAAACTGTTCGTGAAATTTTGGTGAGTATTTCTAAGATTCCTGATGATATAAAAAAGGAAGTGTATATTCAAGAGTGCGCTAGAATTATGAATATTGATGAATCAATATTATATAATACGTTAGCTCAAATACTAAAAAAAGACAAGAAAGATCTACAAAAGAGTCAACAAAAAAAGAGTACCCCTTTTGATGTTGTATCTTCAGAAAAACAACCTGTTGAAAAAGTTGATGAGCAATTTGAATTAGAAAAAAAAATAATAGAATTACTATTGGTGTATGGTGTTGTAGAAGAAGAGTTTGAAGAATTAACTTTAGAAATAAATGAAAAAGGAGAAATCACTCATACTTCAGAAATAGTTAAATCGAAAGTTTTTGAAAAAATTTATTTAGATCTTCAAGAAGATGAAACAGAATTTGCAAATGAAGATTTTAAAGTATTATACAATCATATAATTGATGACTTTAACAAAAATCAAGACTTTAAAATAGATAGATTGATTAGTAAATTATCTCAGCAAAAAGCAGAATTAATTACTCACATTTTATTTGATAGTGAAAAAGATGAATTGCACGATTGGGAGGGAAGAAAAATTTATGTTACAGGCAAAGAAGAAACTATAGCAAAATATGTCAGTGATACTATTTTAAATTTAAGGAGGTATTTAATAGAATTAAAAATAATAGAATTATCTAAAAGTCCTTCTATTGAAGGATCAATAGATAAACAGATTATGCAAAATATTTTTGATTATCAAAATTTACAAAATTTGATAGCAAAAAGATTAAATAGAGTGCTATAATTAACTAAATTGGAACATTCTAGATTGGTGAATCAAATCTGCCAAATTATCTACTTTTAATTTCTTGAGCAATCTAGTTTTATAAGTGCTAACCGTTTTTTCATTAATACATAATGCGGCAGCAATATCTTTATTTCTCTTACCACTAGATAAAAGGTTTAGGACTTCAATTTCTCTAGATGATAATTTTTTATAACGGCTTATAGCACTTGTCTCACCAACATTTCTGCTAGTAAACGTAGATGTTAATTCTTCATTTAAAAATATACCGCCTTTTCTTATCTGATTAAGTGCCTTTAATAATACTTTTGGTGATGCAGATTTAGGAACATATCCTGCAGCTCCAGATTTAATAGAACGCAATGCGTAAATTTCTTCAGGATGGGTAGAAAAAATTAAAACTCTTAATTCAGGAAATTTCTCCTTAATATTTCTTAATGCATTAATGCCATTTATTTGTGGCATGTCAATTTCCATTATTAAAATATCTGGTTTTACGTCCTCTAATGTTTTATATAATTCATCTCCATTATTAGCTTTTCCTACAATCTGAAAATGTTCATTTTTTTTCAAAACACAAGATATCCCTTTTCTTGTAACAGGGTGATGGTCTGCTATAACAATTTTCTTCATAATCAGTTGGTTAACTTTTTTTTTGTATAAGTTCGCGAAAATATTGTCTTTATAGCATAAGTAATACTTCTACTATGAATCAAATTTAGATAATTATTGTAGGAATAAATTATATTTGAGGGAAATTTCGCTCAACGTCACAAATACTCGGTGAACAACTAAAATTTTGTAAGATTTTGTGTTATTTTGCAGATCGGTATAGGAATCATCTTATGTTGATTGATGGTGTTTAATCGTAAATACAATTCAAACACTGTTTTTTCTCTATTTTTAAAATCATCAGAAGTTTTACCCTGCTCTTTCATTTTCATTGCCCATTCTAGCTCATCATAACTTGCGCCAATTTGATCTTCATCGGTTCTATTATCTCCAAACAAACCGTCAGTTGGAGCTGCAGATTGTATCGTATTTGGGACTTCTAATAAAGCAGCTAAAGCGTATATTTCACTTTTCATAAGATCTGCAATAGGACTTAAATCTACGCCACCATCTCCATATTTTGTGTAAAAACCTACTCCGAAATCTTCAACCTTATTACCAGTGCCTGCAACTAAGTATCCTTTTAATCCAGCATAATAATATAATGTAGTCATTCTTAAGCGTGCTCTAGTATTTGCTAACGATAAATCTAACATGTTGATTTCTTTTGTATCAGGATCTTGATTTTTAAATTCTTCAAATACAGAAGTTAAATCAAATTTTGTAGCACTAACATTGGGAAATTTTCTTTTAAGTTGTTCGATGTGTTCTTTGCCTCTAGAAACTTGACTTTTTGCTTGATGGATTGGCATTTCCACACAAAGGGTTGGTAATCCTGTTTTTGCGCATAAAGTAGAGGTGACAGCTGAATCAATACCACCACTAATTCCAATTACAAAACCGTTCATTTTTGCATTTTCAGCATATTCTTTAAGCCAATTAACAATAAAATCTACTACTTTTTCTTTGTGCATAATGTTGATTTTAAATAATATCTTTGCAACGCAAATTACGTAAAATGTAAAAATTTAAAAAATGTTTTTACGCTAAACAGTTTCAATTAATTATTTATGAGAATTTATTTGGTTTTAATAATTACTATTTTATTCTTTGGTTGCGCTAAGGATAATAAAATAAAAAGGGATATTAATTCAATACCAATAGATGTCGAGATCTTAAGATTTGATAAAATATTTGGAACTGCTCACCTAGATGACCTTCCTAAATTAAAAAGAAGCTATCCTGCTTTTTTTCCTAAACAATTTCATGATACTATTTGGGAAATGAAAATGAATGATTCTCTTACTCAACAATTATATGTTGAGGTAATGAAAAAGTATCCATCGAAGGATAAATTAAAAGTAGATTTAGAAGACCTTTTTAGGCATATAGAATATTATTTCCCAAATTTTACAACACCTAATGTGGTGACTGCAAATTCAGATGTTGATTATAGGAATAAAATATTTCTTTCAGATAATATGTTGGTGATTTCTCTAGATAATTATTTAGGAAGTGATCATTTATTCTATGGAGGTATTCCAAATTATGTAGTTGAAAACATGAAGGAGTCACAAATAATTTCAGATGTAGCAACTATATATTCTCAAATGTATAGCCCAAAAATTAAGAGTAGAACATTTTTAGCACAAATGATTTATTACGGAAGAATTTTATACTTAAAAGACTTATGGTTAACACATGCTTCAGATGAAGTCAAAATTGGATATTCACAAGAGAAATTAGCATGGATACAAGATAATGAAACTGAAGTATGGCGCAATTTCATTGAAAATGAATACCTATATAGTACCAATCCTAAACTAGTTTCTAGGTTTATTAATCCAGCACCCTTCTCTAAGTTTTATTTAGAGATTGATAATGAATCTCCAGGTATGGTGGGTCGTTATATTGGTTGGCAAATTGTGAAATCATATATGGATAAAAACAATGTAAGTCTCGATAAATTATTAACTTTAAGTGAAGAAGAAATTTTTAATCAATCTAAATACAAACCCAAAAAGTAATGGCGAAACAACACACATCAGATATAAACGTAAATGTAATCTTAGACGAGAATAAAATACCAGAAAAACTACAATGGTCAGCTAAAGATGGAGGTATTGAGGATATGGACACAAAGGCTATATTTATGTCTGTTTGGGATCATAAAGCTAAAGAAGCATTGCGAATAGATTTATGGACAAAGGATATGCCTCTAGACGAAATGAAAATATTTTTTCACCAAACATTAACTGCAATGTCTGATACTTTTGAGCGTGCAACTAATGATGAAAAAATGAGTGCAACAATGCGTGATTTTTGTGATTATTTTGCTGAAAAGTTAGAGATTAAAAAAGCGGAGTAATTATTCTTGCTCAGCCATTAATGTATTAATCTCTGTTATATAGTTTAATACTTCGTCTCTACCGGTTCCATTACTAGAAGAGGTTACAAAATAATTAGGCATTTCTTCCCAAGTTTCAAGCATTTTTTCTTTGTATGCTTCAATGTCTCGTATTAAAGCATTGGGTTTTACTTTGTCTTGTTTCGTGAAAATAATAGAAAATGGAACTTGGTTTTCACCCATCCAATGCATAAATTCTAAATCTACTTTTTGTGGTTTATGCCTGCAATCAATTAAAACAAATGCTAAAGCTAATTGTTCTCTTTTGGAAAAATATTCTGTGATAAATTTCTGAAAAACCCGCTTGCTACTTTTAGATACTTTTGCGTATCCATATCCTGGTAAATCTACCAAAAACCAATTTTTATTAATCAAAAAATGATTGATAAGTTGTGTTTTTCCAGGTCTTCCAGATGTTTTTGCCAAACTCTTTTTCTGCATTAGCATATTTATAAGAGAAGACTTGCCTACATTGGATCTTCCAATAAATGCATATTCTTGGAATTGCTCTTTTGGGCATTTAGCAACATCACTGTTGCTCATTACAAATTCAGCAGATTTAATTTTCATATTTATTGCCCCAAATAATTGGGGTAATTTTTAAGGTAAGTTTATTTTTTTCACTACTAATTACTCTAATACCCTCGCTTTAAAAGCCAATCGTAAAGTAACTCATTAAATTTATCTGGATGCTCCATCATAGCTGCGTGACCGCATTTATCTATCCAAAATAAATCTGAATCCGGTAATAATTCATCAAATTCCACTGCAACCTCTGGAGGCGTTACAGAGTCGTTTTTACCCCAAATAATACAAGTTGGTGTATTCATTTTAGGTAAATCTTTAGCCATATTATGTCGTATTGCGCTTTTAGCAATTGCTAAAGTTCTAATTAATTTATTACGATCATTTATAGAGTCAAAGACTTCATCAACTATTTCTTTTGTTGCAATTGCAGGGTCATAAAATACATCTTCAGCCTTTTTCTTAATGTATTCGTAATCTCCTCTTTTTGGAAAAGATCCACCCATAGCACTTTCGTACAATCCTGAGCTACCTGTTATAACTAAGGCCTTAATTTTATTAGGAAAATTTTTTGTGCAATACAATCCAATATGCCCACCAAGTGAGTTCCCTAATAAGATAACTTCTTTAAAGCCTAAATGATCGATAAAATCTGATACATATTTAGAGAAATTTTTGACATTGGTTTTTAATAATGACATTTTATAAATAGGTAATTCTGGTATCAATACCCGATATCCTTTTTCTGACAAGAAATTGGTAACGCCATCAAAATTACTCAAGCCTCCCATAAGCCCATGAAGTATGATTATAGGGGTGCCTTCTCCTGTATCTGAATAGGTAAAATTTCCTTCTTTTTTTAATTGATGATTCATAGTAGGGATTGCATTATTAATAGCAAAAGTAAGCATTTTTATTTTCAACTTTCGATAAATCGCAAAGGGTTGAGATTCAAAAGCATATAAATAATTGATATTTAAGTGGTAAAACTTATTAACAATGTGGTAATTTGTGGTAAAATGTGGTAAAAGTTCTATATATTTGAATCTATAATTCTTAAAACAATTTCTTAATGCTCAATTTAATTGGGACATACGAGTGCAAAGCTGACGTAAAAGGTCGAGTGATGGTACCTACTGCTTTAAAGAAGCAAATGGCTCCTGTTTCTGCAAATGGTTTTGTTATAAAAAGAGCTGTATTTCAGCCTTGTTTAGAATTGTATCCCATGGAGGAATGGAGTTTGTTGATGGAGAAAATGGGTAAACTGAATCGCTTTAATAGAAAAAACAATGATTTTATTAGAAGGTTCACTGCTGGTGTGAAAACAGTAGAGCTTGATGCTACAGGTAGATTATTAATTCCTAAAGACCTGTCTTCTTTTGCGGGAATAGATAAAGAAATTGTGATTTCTTCAGCAATAAATATTATTGAAATCTGGGATAAAAATAAATACGAACACGCTATTAATGAAGCAGCCAGTGATTTTGCTGATTTGGCTGAAGAAGTAATGGGTGGTGAAAGCGATGCAGACAATGGAATATCATAGACCGGTATTGCTAACTGAAACTGTTGATGGTCTCAACATACAGCCCAATGGGATTTATGTAGATGTGACTTTTGGAGGAGGAGGTCATTCCCGAGAAATATTACAAAGATTAGGAGAAGGTGGAAGGTTGATTGCATTTGATCAAGATAAAGATGCGTTGCGAAACACAATAGATGATCCTCGTTTTTTATTGATTAATGAAAATTTTAGGCATTTAAAGCAGTTTTTGCGTTTTTATAATATAAATGAAGTGGACGGAATATTAGGAGATTTTGGAGTTTCGTCTCATCAGTTTAATGTTGCTGAACGAGGTTTTTCAACCCGATTTGAAGCAGACTTGGATATGAGAATGAATCAGAATGTAAAATTTTCTGCTTATGATGTCATTAATAAATATCCTGAAGCAAGAATAAAGGATGTCTTGTTTCAATATGGTGAGTTAAGAGCTGCTTCTGGAATGGCTAGATTAATTGTTGAAGTGCGTAAAGAGTCACCAATTATTTCAAGTGAAGAACTTAAAAAAGCATTGGGTAGGTTTTTACCAACACACCGAGAAAATAAAGTATTAGCTCAAATTTATCAAGCGATTCGAATTGAGGTAAATCAAGAATTAGAAGCATTAAAAGAATTTTTAATACAATCGGAAGAAGTTTTAAAGACAGGAGGAAGACTTAGTTTGTTGTCATACCATTCCTTAGAGGATCGATTGGTAAAACGCTTTATACGTAATGGTCTTTTTGAAGGAGAGCCAGAAAAAGATGTTTTTGGAAGGGTAGAGGTTCCTTTTAAAAGAATAGGGAAATTTGAAATTCCAACTAAAGAAGAAATAAAACAAAACAATAGAGCTAGAAGCGCAAAGCTTCGGGTTGCGGAAAAATTATGAAAAAAGGATTTTATAATTTATTAAAAGGTAAATTTTTGATTAGCGATGATGCTTTTAAAAATTGGCGTTTTATTTTTTTTCTTTCCGCATTAGCTTTAATAATGATAGCAAGTTCGCATCGAGCCGATAAAAAGGTTCACAGGATTGCACAATTAAATAATGAAGTAAAGGAAATAAAAAGTGAATATGTTGATGTTAGGATGATCTTAATGCGAGCAAAAATGGAAACAAAAATAATTTTAGCAATGGAGAAGAAAGGGTTAGCGCCCTCAGAAACTCCGCCTCAGAAAATAATAATAACAAAAAACGATTAGCGAGTGCCAATAGCAGAGAAGAACATATTAAACCGCTTATATTTTATCGCTGGAGGTATGTTCCTCTTTGCGATACTAATTGCTGTTAAAATTATTAATATCCAATTTGTTGATGGTGAAAAATATAGAGATCTAGCAAAAAAGAATACTGTAAAAAACTGGATAATTCCTTCAAGTAGAGGTAATATTTATGCAGACGATGGTAGTTTACTTGCTACATCAGTTCCTAAATACGAAATACGTTTTGATGCAGTAACGGTCTCTTCAGTAAACTTTAAAGAACACCTTCCTGCTCTTGCAAAGGAATTATCTACAATGTATGGTAAGTCTCAATCTTATTATATAACAAAATTTAAAAAGGCAAGGACCAATAAAAACAGGTATATGCTGGTAGCTAAAAATTTAGGTTATTCAGATTATATAAAAGTTAAACACTTTCCATTATTAAAATTAGGTCCTTATAAAGGGGGGCTAATTGTAAAACAAACTAATGTTAGAGAACATCCTATTGGGAAAGTAGCAGAACGTTTGGTAGGGAATGAAAAAAGAGGGGAAGCTGGAGTGTATAATATTGGATTAGAAGGAGCTTACGATGAGTATTTAAGGGGGAAAGATGGTAAGCGATTAAAGCAAAAAATTGCTAAAGGTCAATGGAAACCAGTATTCGATGAGAATGAAGTGGAGCCATTAGATGGATATGATGTAATAACTACCATTAATGTAAACATCCAAGATATCGCTCATCATGCACTTTTAAAGCAATTGGAGCATTATGAAGCGGAACATGGTTGTGTAATTGTTATGGAAGTTGCGACAGGTGAAATTAAGGCTGTTGCAAACTTAGGTAGAACCAGTATAGGTACTTATTATGAGAAAGTGAATTATGCTGTTGGAGAATCTCATGAGCCAGGGTCTACATTTAAAGTTGCTGCTTTGATGGCTGCTTTGGAAGATGAAATAATTGATACCAGTACCGTTGTAGATACTAAAAGAGGAGTCAAAACTTTTTACGGAAGAAGAATTTTTGATTCTCATAGAGGAGGATATGGTAAAATATCAGCAGCAAAAGCATTAGAAGTTTCATCAAATATTGGATTAGCAACTTTAATAGATGAAGGGTATAGGGATAATCCTCAAATGTTTATTGATAGGTTAAAATCCTTTGGATTGAATGATACCATTGGAATTCCAATTAAAGGAGAAGGAAAACCGATGATACCAGAACCGGGTCATTCAAAATGGAGTAAAAATGCGTTGCCTTCTATGGCTTATGGTTATAATTTAAGTTTGACTCCATTGCAAACACTTAATTTTTATAATGCTATTGCTAATAACGGTGTAATGGTAAAGCCTAGGTTTATAAGAGAAGTTCGTGCTTGGAATCAAGCTATTGTAACTTTTGAAAAAGAAGTGACGAACCCAAAATTAGCTTCTGAAGAAACCATTTCTAAAATTCAAAATATATTAAAAAACATTGTAGAAAGAGGGACTGGAAAAAAATTGTATTCACCTTATTTTTCTATGGCAGGAAAAACAGGTACCGCTCAAACAGAATATTGGATGCCAGACTGGGAGGGTAATAAAAGATATGTTTCTTCATTTGCAGGTTATTTTCCAGCTGAAAATCCAAAATATTCTTGCATTGTTATTATACATAAACCAAGTACAAAAAAAGGATATTATGGAGCCGATGTTTCTGGTCCAGTGTTTAAGCGTATCGCTCAAAAAATATTTACAGTTTCTCCATTAATTGCGGAAGTATCCGATATAGATTCCAAGGATGTTTTGGTAGTTAATGACTATGAATCTTATTACCCGAAAGTTCAGAAAGAGATTTCTGAAATTCCGAATGTAATAGGTATGGCTGGTATGGATGCAGTTTCGTTATTAGAAAACATTGGATTAGAGGTTCGAATAGTTGGAAATGGTACGGTATCTAAACAGTCGCTAAAAACTGGTGAAAAAATAGAAAAAGGAAAACAAATTACACTCAATTTATCTTGATAGAACTTAAAGACATATTGTATAAAGTAACTATCAATAAAGTGATAGGAAATACTTCTGTAGCAATTAGAAATATTGAATTTGATTCTAGAAAGATTCAACTCAACGATGTTTTTATAGCAATTAGAGGTGTGTTATCTGATGGTCATGGTTTTATAAAAAAGGCAACAGATCTAGGGGCCTTAGTAGTGATTTGTGAAGTAATTCCTGAAGATATAATCAATGGAATAACTTATGTACAAGTGGCTAATTCGCATAAGGCATTATCTGTTTTAGCGGCAAATTATTATGGAAATCCTTCAGAAGATTTAAAGTTAATTGGAGTAACAGGAACCAATGGTAAAACAACCATCACTTCTTTATTGTTTCAGTTATTTAAAAATGCGGGTTATAAAGTAGGATTACTTTCTACTGTGAAAATCATGGTAGATAATAAACAATACCATACTACTCACACTACGCCAGATTCTTTGACCATCAATAGGTATTTAAAAGAAATGGTAGAAGAAGGTGTGGAGTTTTGTTTTATGGAGGTTAGTTCTCACGGCATAGATCAAAAGCGAACGGAAGGATTAAAATTTGAAGGCGGAATATTTACCAATTTGTCACACGACCATTTAGATTACCATAATGACTTTGCAGAATATAGAGATGTTAAGAAAACGTTTTTTGATCAATTACCAAAAACAGCTTTTGCATTAACAAATACCGATGATAAAAACGGTAAAGTAATGCTGCAAAATACCAATGCTAAAAAATATACCTACGCACTAAAATCGATAGCAGATTATAAAGCGCAGATTTTAGAGAATCAATTTAATGGATTGTTATTAAAAATAAACAATCAAGAATTATGGGTGAAGCTAATAGGAAATTTTAATGCTTATAATCTATTAGCAATTTATGCAACCGCAGATTTATTGGGATTGGAGACATTAAATACGTTGCAATTAATGAGTGATTTGGAAAGTGTTGATGGTAGGTTTCAATATTTAATTTCTAAAAATAATATAACTGCAATAGTAGATTATGCTCATACTCCTGATGCTTTAAAAAATGTATTAGAAACCGTTAATACAATTAGAACCAAAAACGAAGAATTAATTACAGTAGTTGGTTGTGGTGGAGACAGAGATGTTACTAAAAGACCAAAAATGGGAGCTATTGCCTCGACTCTAAGTACCAAAGTGATTTTTACGAGCGATAACCCAAGAAGTGAAAATCCAGATGCTATAATTGAATCTATGGAAAAAGGAGTTCCTGGAGAATATTTTAGTAAAACAATTTCCATTTCAAATAGGAAACAAGCGATTAAAACTGCTTGCCAGTTGGCAAACAAAGGTGATATTATACTAATTGCTGGTAAGGGTCATGAAACCTATCAAGAAATTAATGGAGAACGATTTGATTTTGATGACTTTAAAATTATAAATGAATTATTAAAAGCCCTAAACAAATAATTTATGCTGTATTATTTATTTGATTATTTAGAAAAAACGTACCATTTGCCTGGTGCAGGACTCTTTCAGTTTTTAACTTTTAGAGCTGCATTGGCGGTCATTTTTTCATTGTTAATAGCAACTATTTATGGAAAAAAAATAATCAATTTTTTAAGAAAACAGCAAGTTGGTGAAACAGTTCGTGATCTTGGTTTAGAAGGACAAAGTGAAAAAGCAGGAACCCCAACTATGGGTGGAATCATTATCATTTTAGCAACCATAATTCCAGTATTACTTTTTGCAAAACTTGAGAACATCTATGTAATACTATTATTGGTTACAACCATTTGGATGGGAATTATTGGTTTTATAGATGATTATATCAAAATATTCAAAAAAAATAAAGAAGGACTTTCGGGGAAGTTTAAAGTTATAGGACAAGTTGGATTGGGAATTATAGTTGGTGCTACTATGTATTTTCATAGTGATATAACTGTAAAAAGGCAAAAAGTAACGGCTACTAATTCTATTGAAAATATTTCAGAGCATAGGATACCCGAATTTTACCCCGAAGAAAAAACCTTATTGACTACCATACCATTTGTAAAGGAAAATGAATTTAATTACGAAAGCTTAATTAGTTGGGCAGGTGAAGGTGCTAAAGATTATGTGTGGTTAATTTTTATTCCAATTGTAATATTTATTATCACAGCAGTATCTAATGGTGCTAATCTTACCGATGGAATTGATGGTTTAGCGGCTGGTACTTCAGCAATAATTGGAGTTACGTTGGCACTATTTGCTTGGGTTTCTGGTAATGTAATTTTTTCGGATTATTTGAATATCATGTACATCCCTAATACTGGAGAGCTTTCTATTTTTATAATGTCTTTCGTAGGAGCTTTAATTGGTTTTCTTTGGTATAACACGTATCCAGCTCAAGTTTTCATGGGTGACACAGGAAGTTTAACCATCGGAGGAATTATAGCAGTAATAGCCATTGCAATACGTAAAGAGTGGTTAATTCCAATTTTATGTGGAATTTTTCTAATGGAAAATCTATCAGTAGTAATGCAGGTAGGTTGGTTTAAATACACTAAAAATAAATTTGGAGAAGGAAGGCGAATATTTAAAATGTCACCAATCCATCATCATTATCAAAAATTAGGTTTTCACGAAAGTAAAATTGTTACCCGATTCTGGATTGTTGGAATATTTCTAGCAATTCTAACCATCGCTACTTTGAAAATTAGATAAAACATAAGAAGATAGAAAAAATAAAAGTGAATAAAAAATTAAAATTAGTCATACTAGGAGCAGGAGAAAGTGGAGTGGGGACGGCTATTTTAGGAAAAAAAGAAGGGTTTGAAGTGTTTGTTTCGGACTATGGAAAAATTAAAAAAAAGTACCAACAAGTTCTTTTACATCATGAGATTAATTGGGAAGAAGAAGTTCATTCAGAAACTGTAATTCTTTCAGCAGATATAGTAATGAAAAGCCCTGGGATACCAGATAATGTTCCTATTGTTTTGAAGCTGATAGAAAAAGGAGTTGCTGTTATTTCTGAAATTGAATTTGCTGCAAAATATACAGTTGCAACATTAATTGGAATTACAGGAAGCAATGGTAAAACAACCGTAGCGACAATGACGCATCAAATTTTAAAAGATGCAGGAAAGAATGTTGCGTTAGCTGGGAATATTGGTAAAAGTTTTGCTGAATTAGTTGCAACCGAAAATATTGAAGAGTATGTATTAGAATTAAGTAGCTTTCAGTTAGATGGAATCAAAGATTTTGCTCCGCATATTGCAGTTTTGACGAATCTATCACCAGATCATTTAGATCGATATGAATACAATTATGAAAAGTATATAGATTCAAAACTTAGGATTGTAATGAATCAAACAAAGGATGATTATTTTATTTATGATGCAGATGATGATAAGATAAATGAATGGATTTCAAGAGGAACAATTAAATCTCAATTACTGCCTTTTTCAGTAAAAAAAGAATTAGAAAAAGGTTCATATATAAAAAATAACGAATTAATAATAATAATAGATAACAACCCATTTACTATGCCAATCTCAAAACTAGGATTACAAGGTCAACACAATACAAAAAATGCAATGGCCGCTTCAACCGTTTCGAAGTTACTAAGTATTAGAAAAGAAACCATCAGGAGAAGTTTAGAAAACTTTCAAGGAGTAGAACATCGTTTAGAAAACGTTTTAAAAATTAACAATGTTAAGTACATTAACGACTCTAAGGGTACTAATGTAAATGCAACATTTTATGCTTTAGATAGTATGGAAGCTCCTACAGTTTGGATTGTTGGCGGTGTTGATAAAGGAAATGATTATAGCGAACTTTTTCCGCTAGTAAACGAAAAAGTAAAAGCAATTATTTGCTTGGGTGTTGATAATGATAAAATCATAAGAGCTTTTGGAAATGTGGTTGATATTATGGTAGAAACTCATTCGATGGTAGATGCTGTTAAGGTTGCTTACCGACTTTCTAAAAGAGGCGATGCAGTATTGTTGTCCCCTGCTTGTGCTAGTTTCGATTTATTTGAAGATTATGAGGATAGAGGAAGACAATTTAAGAATGCAGTGCGTAATTTATAATAATTAGAGAAAGATTTTAAAATGAAAAATGTATTTCAACATATAAAAGGAGACAAGACTATTTGGGCTGTTGTCTCATTGTTGGCCTTATTTTCATTTTTACCAGTGTATAGCTCCAGTAGTAATTTGGCATATTTATATGGAGACGGAAATACACTAAGATTTCTTTTAAAACATTTTGCACATTTGGTTTTGGGATTTGTAATTTTATATGGAGTACATAAAGTTCCATATCATTATTTTAAAGGTTTATCGGTTATAGCTTTGCCCATTGTAGTGATTTTGTTAGTGGTAACTATGACTCAAGGAACCACTATTGAAGGGGCAAATGCTAGTCGTTGGATACGTATTCCATTTGTTGGATTTACATTTCAAAGTTCGACACTTGCTTCGGTAGTATTGTTAACATACGTAGCTCGATATCTATCCAGAATAAAAGATAAAACAGTAACTTTTAAAGAAACATTATTGCCTCTTTGGATGCCTATTTTTCTAGTATTGGTATTAATATTACCTGCTAATTTTTCTACAGCAGCAATTATATTTTCTATGCTTTCGGTATTAGTTTTTATAGGAGGTTATCCAATAAAATATTTATTAATAATTCTATTTGTAGGTGCCTTGTTTTTAACACTATTTGTTGTTTCAGCTAAAGCATTTCCTGGGTTATTTCCTAATAGAGTTGATACTTGGATGAGTAGGATTGATAATTTTACAGATGGCGAAGAAACGGAAGCGGATTATCAAATTGAACACGCGAAAATAGCAATTGCTTCTGGAGGTGTTACGGGATTAGGACCAGGTAAGAGTATTCAGAAAAACTTTTTACCGCAATCATCTTCCGATTTTATTTACGCAATAATTGTCGAAGAATTTGGACTTGTAGGGTCGTTATTTTTAATGTCTTTGTATATGTTACTGTTATTTAGGTTTGTAATTGTAGCGCATAAAGCAGAAACAGTATTTGGAAAATTATTAGTTATAGGAGTGGGGCTGCCAATTGTATTTGTAGCCTTGATAAATATGGCCGTGGCTGTAGAGATATTTCCAGTTACAGGTCAAACCTTACCACTTATAAGTAGTGGTGGTTCATCTATTTGGATGACATGCATGGCTATTGGAATGGTATTAAGTGTTAGTGCAAAAAGAGAAGTTATAAAAACTGAAGATCAAGAAGAAAACCCTTTAGATATATTAAGTGAAGCCATATAAATTTATCATATCAGGTGGAGGAACTGGAGGTCATATCTATCCAGCAATTGCTATTGCGAATGAATTAAAAATGCAATATCCAAATGCTGAATTTTTGTTTGTTGGTGCCAAAGATAGAATGGAAATGGAAAAAGTTCCGCAATCGGGTTATGCTATAAAAGGACTTTGGATTTCAGGATTACAACGAAGACTCTCTTTAAAAAACTTAATATTTCCTTTTAAGCTTATTTCAAGTTTATTGGAATCTAGAAAAATAATAAAATCATTTCTTCCAGATATAGCAATTGGAACTGGAGGATATGCAAGTGCGCCATTGTTAAAAGTGGCATCCAATAAAGGAATTCCGTGTTTGATCCAAGAACAAAATTCTCATGCTGGAATCACTAATAAGTGGTTAAGTAGTAAGGTGAAAAAGATATGTGTTGCTTACGATGGTATGGAACAATATTTTCCTTCTAAAAAAATAAAATTAACTGGTAATCCAGTACGACAAGATTTGTTAGATGTTTCTAAAAAACGGGAGGAATCTATTTCGTTTTTTAAGCTTGATGCTCAGAAAAAGACACTCCTAGTTTTAGGAGGAAGTCTAGGCGCAAGAAGAATCAATGCTTTGATAAATTCATCTTTAGATTTTTTTTCAAAACTAAATTTACAAATTATTTGGCAATGTGGTAGTTATTATTTTGAATCCTATAAAGAAAAGGGAGACGGCAGCGTAAAGGTTCATGCTTTTTTAAATAGAATGGATTTGGCTTATGCAGCTTCTGATTTTATAATATCTAGAGCTGGGGCATTGTCGGTTTCAGAATTATGTTTGGTGGGTAAACCAGTGCTGTTTATTCCTTCGCCAAATGTATCAGAAGATCATCAAACAAAAAATGCAAAATCGATTAGTGCTAAAGAAGCTGCAGTTTTAATTGCAGAAAAAGATTTAGAAACACAATTTGAAGATGAATTTTCAAGGTTATTTAATTCAGAAGAAATACAATTAAAATTATCGAAAAATTGTAAAGCATTAGGGAAGCCAAACGCAACAAAAGAAATAGTTGAAGAGATTGAAAAATTATTAAAAGAAG
>CAJXEB010000034.1 GCA_913052585.1 uncultured Flavobacteriaceae bacterium
AGAGGGATTAATTATTGCTTCAGATAACATTGATGAAGTAATTAAATTGATTAGAGCTTCTAAGAATCCTGATGAAGCAAGAGCGAAATTGGTTGAACGTTTTAAATTAAGCGAAATTCAATCTCGTGCTATTGTTGAAATGAGATTAAGACAATTAACAGGTCTTGAGCAAGATAAGTTAAGAGCTGAGTATGATGCTTTAATGGAAACAATTAAAGATTTATTAGACATTTTAGCAAATGAATCTCGTAGAATGCAAATCATTAAAGATGAGTTGGTTTACATTAGAGATAAGTATGGTGATGATAGAAGAAGTGTTATTGAATATGCTGGAGGAGAGTTTAGTATAGAAGATATGATTCCGAATGAAAAAGTTGTTGTTACAATTTCTCATTTAGGTTATATGAAACGTACTTCTTTATCAGAATACAGATTACAAAATAGAGGTGGAGTAGGTTCTAAAGGAACTGCTACAAGAGATGCAGATTTTGTACAAGAATTATTTGTTGCAAGTACTCACAATTATTTATTAGTATTTACCGAAAAAGGTAAATGTTTCTGGATGAGAGTTTATGAGGTTCCAGAAGGTTCGAAACAAGCAAAAGGTAGAGCTATTCAAAACTTAATTAACATTGAGTCTGATGATAAAGTTCTAGCGTACATTAATGTTCAAGATATTAAAGATCCTGAATACTTAAAAAGACCAGCAACACAAGATGATATTGATCATGGATTTGCGGAGACTTTAGATGATTTAGTTGATCAGTATTACATTATCATGTGTACTAAAAACGGTACGGTTAAGAAAACAGCTTTAGAGGCTTATTCTCGTCCAAGAACAAATGGTATTAATGCGATTACGATTAAAGAAGGTGACCAATTATTAGAAGCTAAATTAACAACAGGGACTGATGAAATATTAATGGCACTTAAATCTGGAAAAGCGATTCGATTTAACGAACGTAAAACTAGACCAATGGGTAGAAATGCTTCTGGTGTTAGAGGAATTAGATTAGGACATGATAAGGATGCTGTAATTGGTATGATTACAATCCCAGATGCTAGTGATTCTAATGTATTAGTTGTTTCTGAAAATGGTTTTGGTAAACGTTCTGATATTGAAGATTACAGAGTAACGAATAGAGGTGGTAAAGGAGTTAAAACCATCAGTATTACTGATAAAACAGGAGATCTAATTGCCATTAAAAATGTTAATGATAATGATGATCTAATGATTATTAATAAATCAGGAATTGTTATTCGATTAGCAGTGGAAGATTTAAGAGTAATGGGGAGAGCTACACAAGGCGTTAAACTTATCAATTTAAAAGGTAAAGATACCATTGCAGCAGTTGCAAAAGTTGAACGTTCTGAAGAGGATGAAATTGATGATGCAGTTGTTTTAGATGAAGATGGAAACCCTATTGTTAGTGAAACTGAAGAGGGAGCTAGTGAAGACTCTGATGAAAAATCATCAGAAGAAGACAATGGCAAGGAAGTTGATAATAACGATGAAGATTAGTAAAACACTATTTTGAAATTTCAAAATACAATGTTTGAATTAATCCGATGAAATCGGATTGTAGTTATTAAATGATTTAAAAATAAAAAAATAAAAATGAAAAAGTATATTTTAATATTAGCTGCAGCAGCTATAACAGGTGGAGTCTCAGCACAGAAAAATAAAGTAGTAAGTGCTTATAATTATGATAAAGCGTTTACTAGATCAGGTAAATGTAAAGAGATAGTTAGTGGTGTTGAAGCTATTAATATGGCTATTGAACACGATCAAACTAAAAACTGGGCAAAAACTTGGTATTATAGAGGTAATCTTTATTTTAAGATTCTTGCAAGTAAAGATAATGAGTGTAAGGTTATTGATTTAGATGCATTAGATAAGTGTACAGACTCTTATTTAAAAGCTTTGGTGTTAAATTTTGATGATTCAGAATTGAAGAAACTGGATTTACAAAAAGAAGATGGTTCTGATTTGATTAAGTTTTCAGCAGCATTAAAAAATAATCCTAGATTGGATGATGATTCATATACAGACAAGATACTAGGAAGAAAAATACCTGGGTTAGCTGGAGAATATGCAAATCAAGGAATTTCAAAGTTTGGGAGTAAAGATTATAAAGGTGCTCAAGAAGATTTTGGAAAATCAATGCTGTTAAGTCAGTTAACAGGAAGGTTAGATACGATGCTAATGTATAATACAGCATTAGCTTCTGAGTATGCTCAAGATTATGAAAATGCAAAGTTGGTTTATAATGAATTAATTATGATGAAGTATAATGTTGATGGTGCAGGACCAGACTTATATAAGTCAATGTCAAAAATTTATAAAAAAGAAGAAAATAACGAAAAAGCTGTAGAATATATTTCACAAGGGAGAATGGCTTATCCTGATGATAATAGTCTTTTGGTATTAGAATTAGAAGGTTTTTTACAGTCAGGTAACAATGATCAAGCATTAGCTAACTTAAATACAGGTATTACAAATGATCCAACAAATGCTGTATTATATTTTGCGAGAGGTACAGTTTATGAAAACTTAAAAGATCAAGATAACGCAGTTGCAGATTATAAAAAAGCAATTGAATTAAATCCTGATTATTATGATGCTTCTTTCAATTTAGGTGCATATTACTTTAACTCAGGAGCTGATAAAATTAATCAATCAAATAAATTGCCTTTAAGTAAAGTAAAGGAGTATGATGCATTTAAGGCTGAAGCTAAAAAATATTTTGAAGCAGCTGTTCCACATATTGCAACAGCACACAGAATTAAGCCAGGTGATGGAGCAACAGGAGATATGTTAATCAACCTTTATACTCAAACTGGACAGTACGAAAAAGCAAAAGAAGTTAGAGCTAAATTTGAGTAACAAATATTAGTTATAGATAATAAAAAAGGGAGTTCATTTTTGAACTCCCTTTTTTATTGATGTTAATATCTAGGTAGAAACCCAGAGATGATTTTCTTCATTAAATTTTCATAACCAGACTCTTTAAATTTAATGGTGTTGTCAACTCTGTTGTAAAGAGAGTAGTGTAAGTCTTTCTTGTTCTCTAGAACAATTCCATGAACCCAAATATCTAAATTCCTTGTTGTCTTAGTCTTTTTTAACATCTCATCATAATCAGAATTAACAATGTTTTTATAGAGGTCTAAGCTTTTGTTTGAGTTTTTTGATTCATATAATTCGCATTGAAGGTATTCTATTTCTTTAGCTTCATATTTACTAAAAATGTTTTTTGATAATAAGCTTACTTCGTTTAATTGAATGAAGTATATTAAGCTGATTAGATTATTATATTCCTTTAAACTCCTATTTTTTATATCGCTAAGTAAGTACACTTCTTTTTCAGGAAAGTGGACTTGAAGACTATCCCTTATTTTTTTAACGATATTAGTACTGTCTTTTGTTAAGAAAACAAATTCAGTACCTTGCTTAGTAGAACATATAAAATCATCTATAAAAATGACTTTTTTTGTAAAGAGGGAATCGTTAGGTACTTTTTCCAATAAACATTTATCCATATTTCCAGTAGCTTCTAGTGAATTTAAGTACCCTTTAATGTAACGATCTCTTAATTTCTCATCTTCTAAGCTTTCTCCATAAGATAATAAGCACTCGTTACATCTTAAAGCTTTTCCTAAAGAGTTGTAAAACTCAATAGCTTCATTATAAGTTTTATATTTTGGTTCTCCTTCCCAATAAAAATTAGCTTTTATACTGTCTTGCTCAAAATTATAAATAGGGATTAATCCTATATCAATTTCTTTAAAAATACTTTTTGTAATTGGGATTTTTTTCACTCTATTTTCAATTCTTAAAGTATCATAGTGTCCATAGGTTAAAAAATTATTATCCCATATTTGAGGGTTAAGATCACCAATCTCTCTAATAGATTCCATGATATAATAAATATAAGTTATATTATCAGGGTCCATTAGGTGGAAACGGAACGACTGCTCTAAACAGGAATAATAGCTTCTATGCTGTTTTAATTGTTTTAACGCTTCGTATTTAGCGACTTGTCTTACTTTATTAAAGTAATCTTCATTAACTACAAAATTTACTCCATCATCAGTTTTGTCGTATTGTGTAAACCTGTTAAATGCATTTAGTCTTTCATTTGATGTTGCATGTGGAATAAGCTTTTTCTTATTCCATTTAAAGGACCTTCTGTAAGCTTTTTCTTCTTTGAATTGTTGCATTTTAAACATATTAAACAGCTCTGATACTTTATATTTTGAATCTTTCATCCATATAAAGGCTAGAGAGTCAGCTTCTAATTCTTGGCTTTTCGAATGTCTAAAACTAGTCCATTCTCTACGCAACATTCCATTTCCAAATTCTCCAAATTCATTTTTTACAAAGTGAGAGAATGAATGCTGAGATACTAGGTGAGCTACTTCATGTGCAATAACTGCAGCTAATTTTGCCTCCGTATTTACATCACTTATAAGACCTATGTTAACATAAATGTTTCCTGCGGGGCTTGCAAATGCATTTGGTTCTCCCGATTTATTAATATATATGTGGAAGTTTGTATTCTCTTTATATTTTTCCGGAAGAACTTCTTTTAGAATTTGGTTTAAGTAACCTTCAAGTTCTTTCCAGTTGGCATAAATATCGCCACTTTGTAATAATGAATTTTCGGAGTGTGCTGCATAGTCAGCAAATTTATAGGAGACTTTTTCATATTTTCCTCTTTTCGAATAGCTTGGTATTTGATTGTAGGTTGAATTTCTTAATTCACTGATGCTTGTCTTAAAGCGAGAAGGGATAGTGTCAATACTCTTTACTCCAAAATCAATGCTAACTTGACTAAAAATGTAAATAGGTGATAATAGAAAAAGTAATATAAATCTCATACGTTAAAAAGAACGAAATTATATTATTACCTCAATAACGAAATGCAATGTGCTATTTTTTTACTCAACGGTAGTACTTTGAGTATTAACGGTCATGTTTTTATAAGACCATTAATTTTTACCTGAAAGTTAAACTAAATAAACATATTATGCAGATAAGGAGCATGGAAATACCAATGTAGGCTGGCGATTTGTCTTTTGTTCTTATAGCTCCAATTAGATAGATTACTCCAAATATGAAGGTGAATATTGCAATGAGTGTAAATAAAAATTTCATAAGTTTAAAAATCTACTTTTCCTTTTGCTCTAAGACCCAATCCTTTAACTCCAAACATTGTTGGTACACCAGGGTTGTCTAAATAAGTTAGTCGTTGTAAGAATTCAAGTCTAAATACGCTAAAGAAATTCATTATTCCAATACTTGCTTCAACATAAGGAACCCCATTTTTAAATGCAAATGTCGAAGGATATCCATTTATGTCAACAGGAAATTTATATAGTTCATTATTGATGTCGGGATTGTTCTCGTCAGTTAAGTTCCCATAAAGTGCTTTTATTGATAAAACTTCTCTCCATTTTAAACGTTTAAATAATGGTATTTTATTAAAAACAAATCCATTAAAATAATGTGTCAATTTTACACTAGCGTATTCATCACTAATAAACTCCATAAAATTCATCATGTTAAAAGATGTTTCTTGTAAAAAGAAAGACTGGTTGGCTTGAGGTAGATTTAAAAGAGGGTAGGGAACACTACCTATAATTTTACCACCCTCTAATTCCATATCAGTAAACCCTAATTGAGCTAAATAAAATCGTTTAAAAACGTGTCCGGCAACTCTCGAAAATTGATACTCTCCATTAACTACATTTTTAAGTCCTTGACGATAGTTTAATTTGAAAATAGGGTATTTATTAGGGATTGGAATTCTAAAGTTTTTGCCTTGATAAAATTGCTCATTAGGAGCAAATCTTAGATTAACATCAAACGCATCAGTGTTGATGGAGCTAACTTCAGTTTGTCCAAGGTCATTTGTAACAAATTCTAGCCTTCCTAAAGGCACTTGTTTTTTATTCTCTGCAATAACGTTAAAGGCAATACCACTGTGGTATTCTTTATTATAATCAATTTTATATGAATCAAAGAAAATCATTTGATCAGAAGAGCCTCTTTTAAATGATAATAGGAAATTGTCATCATTTAAGAATTGTAAATCTTGCCCTGGAAAAATAGTTTCGTGTTGGTAAGAAAATATAATTCGGTTTTGAGGATTCGTTAAAAAATTCTTATTAAAGGAATGGGTAAATGCAAATAGGTATTTCCATTCTTTATCTCTAAAACCATAAGCTCCATATGTTTCAAACATGTTTTTCTTATTAAAAGCAGGAACAGTTCTAAATCCCATTCTTAAACGAAACCCCTCTACATCATTAAAGCTAAATAACGCTGGTAAAGGTCCAAACTCAACCGGACCAACAGTTTTCCAGCCTGAAATTAGTAAGGAGGCTACATTCATAAACCTTTTAAAAGTTGGTATTCTTTGAATACTATCAATCATAAAGTAAACACCAGCTTCTTGTTCACTTAATGTATCAGGTCTTGCTTCAACCCAAAAAGAATCCGTTTTTTCCTTTAAGTCTTCTTCTTTAATAATTTTTTCAACTCTATTGTATATCTTATTATCTGCTGGCTTGTTAAATACAAAGTCATCATAATGAATGGTTTTTTTACCAAACATTCCTCTTCCTTTTTTAGTTAAGTTATAATCGATTACTAATTTATCTTTAGAAAGCATCCAAATACTATCATGGTATTGTGTAAATTCTTGATCTAATTGTAAATCTTTAACAAAGTTTAAGTTAATGTCTTTTGAAACATTCATTGAAACTTTTGTAACTGCATAAGTTAAAGAATCATTTAGGATATACAAATTACCAATAAATGCAAAGTCAGCTTTGTTTCTTGGTGTAAACGCTAAATTGACACACTCTTGACCATTAATATCTACAGTATCAATAATGAAATATTTATAGATTGTTGGACCTAAAGGCGAAATTGGACTAGTAAACTGATTTGATAGTAAGTTAATATTATTATCATAGATATCAATATCTTGGTAAATTTTATCTAAAAGGAAAGAAATACCACTATCATCAATATAACCATCAAAACCAGTCATTTTAGAACCGTATTGTACTTCTTTTAACGTTTTTGGTTTTTTTCTGTAGTACATTTTCGAAGCCGTTTCTCTTAAGAAAATAGGGAGGTATGGTTTTCCATTTACTTCTGAGGTATCGATATGTTCTAAAACAACTTGAAAATTCTTTTTAAGCCATCCTTGAGTAATAAATTCTTCAGTAATATTATTTAAATCAATTTCAATTTTTTCATATTTTTTATATTCGTAAAAATTCTGAGCTTCTTTACGGTTATCTTTTTTGTGTTCAATAACCTTTTTTATTAAAACTACCGCAGGATTTTCTTTGTTCTTGTATCTTTTTTTGTCCGCTTTTACAACGAATGTTTCCATATCAACAGCGTCATTCTTTAAAAGAAAATTTATAACGTTTGTTTCACCTAAAGCTATCTTTTTAGAGGCTGTTTTATATCCAACAAAAGATGCTTGAAGAGTTGATGTTCCCCATTGGGTTTCTATATAGAATTTTCCGTCAAAATCAGTAGTAGTTCCAATGTTCTTACCTTTAAAAACAACGTTTACAAACGGTAGAGGTTCTTTTGTTTTAGAATCAACTATAGTACCTTTTACCTTAGTTAATTTTTGTGCATCTACATTATTAATAAGGAGTGCGAAAAAAAATAGTAGTATTAAAAACCTTTTAATCATTGTATGATAATAAAATATAAATAAGATGGTAAAAATAAGGATTAAATGATTTAGGATTGATTTCGTATTTGTTAAAATTTCCAATGTTTTTAATTATGATTGTTACAACTTAAAATAAAATTATTATTTACTTCTAAAACTTAGAAGTAAACAATATTCTTTACTGGGGTATTGAAAATTGATGTTAATGTGTAAAATACTTTTGTTTGTCTAATATATATGAGTTAGTGATTAGTATTTATTAATAAAATTAAATATCAAGAAAAAAATCACACTTTTAGGTGGTGTTGCTTTTGCATCCTCATTTGGGACGGCTCAACCTATAATTCCGACAATAAATGGGACAAAAATGATAAGACCTATGCTACATTTTTTAATTTGTTAAATTCTATGTCACCCTCTACTGTAGTTTTATAACCCAAAGAAGAGTGTGAATGTTTTATGTGATACTGTATTTCAATATATTCAAAGACTACTATTTTAGCTTGTTCTATGGTTTGAGTTCGTTGTTATACTCTATATACTTCTTTCGCACTTTACTTTTTGCGAAAACCTCTTTTATACTTATTAGTTGATTTTTGATTTTCTAATACTCGCTGAGATGGCCTTTCACAATATTATCTGTAATAACTACTTCTACTAATTTTAGCACTTTACACATTTTCTCAATGGGAGAATAATATTTGTATTTCTCTATGAATTGAAAGACTTTCCATCGCTCTTGTAAAAGATGTGAACGGTTTTTTAATATTTCCAGTTCTAACGGTGTATTTTAAGCTCTTTCTTTAAATAATTTATCAGGAGGTACTTACTTATTAACGTTACAATCAGAAAATTCGATTGTGGTTAATAAATTTATTATCAATATATAGTATATTAAAAAATTCATAATTAATTTTAACGAGCAGTTGTTTTAACTGTTCGTTTTTTTATGTAAAAAATTTAAGTGTGATATATATTTATAATATTAGAATAGTAATACTATTGTTTTTAACATTAGTTTTTCAAAGTTGTACGAATTCTACCAAACCAGAAAAGGAAACCGTTAAATCTATTTCAAAAGAGTTGAAATTTACTTTGTTGAAAACAGAAGAAACAGGTGTGGATTTTCAAAATACTTTAATTGAATCTCCACAAATAAATGTATTAACGTACCAAGATTTTCATAATGGAGGAGGCGTTTGTATAGGAGATATTAATAATGATGGTTTACCTGATCTTTATTTTACATCAAACCTTAACCCGAATATTCTTTATTTGAATAAAGGAGATTTTAAATTTGAAAACATTTCAGAGAAATCCAGAGTTACTGGAGGAAGAGGCTGGGCAACCGGAGCGACAATGGTAGATATAAATAATGATGGATTATTGGATATTTATGTATGTAAATCAGGGAATTTAGGCGTGAATGAGCGAAGAAATAAATTATATGTTAATAATGGTGATTTGTCATTTACAGAACAAGCAAAGGAATATGGATTAGATGATCCTAGCTTTTCAACACAAGCTTATTTCTTTGATTTTGATAAGGATGGTGATTTGGATATGTATCTATTAAATCATCCCATTACAAAGCTAAAAGTAACTGCTGCCAATAAGGATTTAACTTTTGAAAGAGATCCATATGGAGGAGACAAATTGTTTAAGAATGAAGGTGGTAAATTTATTGATATAAGTGAGGTGGCAGGAATCAAAGCTAGTCCATTGGGTTATGGATTAAGTGCATCAATAGGGGATGTTGATGGCGATAATTACCCTGATATTTATGTCTGTAATGATTTTTTAGAAAGAGATTATTTATACATTAATAAACAGGATGGTACATTTAAAGATGAGTTAATTGATAGAACAAAGCATATTTCAAATTTTGCAATGGGATCGGATATTGCAGATATAAATAGTGATGGACACTTAGATATTATGGTGGCAGATATGGCTGCGGATGATAACTACCGAACGAAAACGAATATGTCTGGTATGAACCCCGAACGTTTTTGGAATTATGTGAATCATGGTTTTCACTATCAGTATATGGTAAATACATTACAACAAAATAACGGGAATGGAACATTTTCTGAAATAGCTCAATTAGCAGGTATAGATAAAACAGATTGGAGTTGGGCTCCATTATTTGCAGATTTTAATCATGATGGATTAAAAGACCTATTTGTTGCGAACGGATTAAGAAAAGAAACTAGAAATAATGATTTTTCTATTGAAGAACAGAAGATCGCTGAACGAATAAATGAACATCCGGATAGTTTAATGCCTTTAATGAAACAAATATTGGATATGATGCCAGAAGGGAAAATCCCTAATTATATATATACCAATACAGGTCATTTGAAATTTGTAAAAGATGGGAATTTAGGTATGGAAGAACCTTCTTTTTCAAATGGAGCAGCTTATGGAGATTTAGATGGTGATGGTGATTTGGACCTTGTTACTAATAATATTGACCAGTTTGCTTTTATTTATAAAAATGAAACTAAGGTGGCTAATTTTATTAAAATAGAATTAGAAGGAAATGAAAAAAATAAATCTGGAATTGGTGCTAAAATAGTGATCAAGTCAGGTGATTTAATTCAGACAGTAGAGCATTATTTAACACGTGGTTATTTATCTTCTGTGGAAGATAATTTACACATTGGATTAGGATTAAATAACAAAGTTGATTTGATAACAGTCTATTGGTCTAATGGAACTGTTTCAGAAGTAAAGGATTTAAACGTTAACCAAACAGTTAAGGTTAATCAATCCCACCTTGTAGCGAAACAAATAAAAATAGGAAGTGTTCAGAATATCAAAACAACAAAAGAGATATTGACATTTGTACATAAGGAAGATAAATTTGATGATTATGAGCGAGAAGTCTTACTCCCTCATAAAATGAGTAAAATGGGGCCTGTTATAGGTGTTTCTGATGTGAACGGAGATGGTTTAGAAGATTTTTATGTTGGAGGTGCCACTGGACAGTCAGGAGCATTATTCATTCAAAATGTAAGTGGTGAATTTGCAGCTGTTCAGCAAAATTTATGGAGTAAAAACAAATCAAGTGAAGAGACCGTTGCTTATTTCTTTGATTATGATGGAGATAATGATATGGACCTTTATGTAGGTAACGGAAGTAATAAGTATAACAATGGAAGTATAGAATTACAAGACAAGTTTTACGAAAACGAGGGTGGTATATTTAAGTTGAATAAGATTTTACCAGAGGCCTTAAAAATGTCAGCAGGTTGTGTTGCTTCTTCTGATTTTGATAATGATGGAGATATAGATTTATTCGTTGGTAGTAGGCAGACTCCAGGTAAATACCCTTATGCTTCAAAAAGTTATTTGTTAGAGAATAGTAATGGGAAATATGTTGATGTTACCAGTCAAAAAGCGCCTTTTTTAGAAGATATTGGAATGGTAGCGAATGCTTTCTGGATAGATGTAAATGAGGATGGGAAAGACGAATTAGTACTATCTGGAGAATGGATGCCAATTACAATATTAGAGAAAGAATCTGGAGTGTTTCAAAACAAAACAGAGAGTTTTGGATTAGGGGAGTCTTCAGGTTGGTGGTTTGGACTTGCGGTTGGAGATGTTGATAATGATGGAGATATAGATATCATAGGAGGGAACTTAGGATTGAATTATAAATACAAGGCAACAAAAGAAGGTCCTTTCCAAATATTTTCAAATGATATTAATGGGGACGGTAAAAATGATATTATTTTAGGGTATAATGAAAATGGAAAGAGCTACCCGCTCAGGGGAAAACAGTGTTCTTCTCAACAGGTTCCCGAATTAAAAGAAAAATTCCCTACCTATGATATGTTTGCTAAAGCTACAGTTGAAGAAGTTTATGAGGGGCAATTGGATGAAGCGTTAAAATTAGAAGTTTCTGATTTTAATTCGGCAGTATTTATTAACGAGAATGGAACATTTAAACGTGTTAATTTTCCTCATCAATGGCAATTGTTTAATTGGAACGATATAGTTTTAGAAGATATTAATAAGGATGGAAATGTTGATATAGTAGCTGCTGGAAATCTATATGAATCAGAAGTTGAAACTCCTAGGCTTGATGCAGGTAATGGCTTAATTCTTTTTGGTAAAGGAGATGGGTCATTTGAACAGATGTTTCCAACATCAATTAATTGGGGGAGCAAAAATGTCAAAAAAATAAAATTAATTCACATAAAAAAATTACCAGCTATTTTGATTGGAAATAATAACGAACAACTAGAAATTTTAAGATTTGAAGAGTAGAATAGATAAATTATTATTTGATAGAATCAATCCTATATTAATCGCTGTTTTTAGAATTGTATTTGGTGTATTTGCTTTTTTAGAAATATTATATTTTTATAAAACTCATTTAATTGAGGATTATATAATTCAACCTAAAGTTCTGTTTAATTATAGTTTTCTTCCTTTAGCCCCATTTTCTGAAGGGGTTTTAGACTTAATGTTAGGAATAACTTTAATCAGTACTATATTTATTATGATTGGTAAATATTATAGAGCTGCCATTATTACTTTTTTTATAGGTTTTACATATTTCTTTCTATTAGACAAATCCTATTATAACAATCATTTGTATCTATTAAGTTTAATAGCTTTTCTAATGATTTTTATTCCAGCTGATAATGCTTTAAGCTTGGGTAAGAAAGATAAAATAAAGCCCACTCTTGGGTGGCATTTAAGAATTTTACAATTTCAGCTTATTGTAGTTTACTTTTTTGGAGGTCTAGCAAAAATAAATGGAGATTGGTTAACTTTTTATGAACCTCTAACGACTATTTTAAAATCAAATACAATTCATTCAGAGGTATTGGCAATGTTTTTGGCCTACACTGGCTTGTTGTTTGATTTGTGTATTGGGTTTTTCTTATTGATGAAAAGAACAAGATTATACGCAGTAATTATGGTACTGCTGTTTAATATAACTAATCACTTTTTATTTGATGACATTAATATTTTTCCATTTTTTATGATGGCATCATTAGTTTTATTTTTTGAATTGAATGAATTTTCATTTTTATCAAAGTTTAATAAATTTAAATATGATAAAGAGAATACTGTGGTGCCAAGTAAATTAGTACTGTTTGGGTTGAGTGCATTTGTCTTGATTCAAATTTTAATGCCACTCCGGCATTATGCAATACCAGGAAATGTTGATTGGAATGGAGAGGGGCAGCGTTTTTCGTGGAGGATGAAAATACAAACTAGATCAATTAAAGAGTGTGAATTTGCAATATTTGATTTAGATAAAAAAACTATTTATCCAGTAGAAATTAACCAGCACATACATAATATTCAAAAGGAGCAAATGATATATCATCCAAAAATGATATTGGATTTTGCTCATTATTTGAAAGAATACGCTCGTGAAAATCGAATACCTAATACGATGATTAAGGCAAAAATAAAAGTTAAATTTAACCAGCGTGAATCTGTAGAAATTATCTCTCCAGAAATTGATTTATCGAAAGAGGAGTGGAATTCATTTACTCATAATGAGTGGATAAAGCCATTAGAATAAAAGACGCGTTCTTAGTCTGTTTTCTGACAGCCATTGGAATCAGATTAATCTAATTTCATCAAAAAAAAATATGAAAATTAGTACTCTTATTATATGTATAATACCGTTTATTTCATTTGGACAAAGTGATGATGAATTAATGATTAAAAAAGGAATGGATGTTACTAAATACATTCCAAAAGGATTAGAGGTAGGAGAGGAAGCACCTAAAATTATTGGATATTCTTTAAATGGTAAATTAATTAACTCTACAGATGTTCTCAAAGAAAAACAAATTGTATTAATTTTCTATAGGGGAGAGTGGTGTCCGGTTTGTAATCGATACTTAAGTAATTTAAATGATTCGTTACAGTATATAATTGATGGTAATACGGAGGTTTTTGTTGTTGGTCCAGAAACTTTTAAAAGTGCAAAAAAAATTAGTAAAAAAACAAATGCTATTTATACCTTAATTCCAGATACGTCTTTAAATATTTTAGTTGACTATGATGTAATGTTTAGTGTTACCAAGAAATATCAAGGTAAAATTAAGACATTTTTAATGACTGATATCGCTAAAAATAATAATCAGGAAGAAGCTACTTTACCAGTTCCAGCTACATATATAATAGGACAAGATGGTAAAATTAAATGGAGACATTTTAACTATGACTATAGTGTTAGAGCTACTGCGAAAGAAATAATTGATTACTTGAAATAACTCTGTCTCCAATTTTCGTTTACAAAGTATTTAATCAGTTATTTAAATTAGGACGAGTTTAAATTTCGTTATCCATAACATCAGAGACTACATGATATCTAGGGTCTTCAATTGATCTTTCAACATGTCTTTCTAATTCTGGTTCAGCTTTAAGAAGTAAATTAATACATTCAGGGCTTAAATGGGTTAATTTAATTGATTTTTCTAAATCAATGTATTTGTGGATTAGATTTCTTAATGCTTCAATACCAGAGTGATCGTTAACCTTAGATTCTATAAAGTCTATTTCCACTTTATTAGGATCATTTTTAGCATCAAATTTTGAAGCAAAGTTTTGTGTAGAGCCAAAAAATAATGGACCCCAAATTTCATAAACTAATGTTCCATCCTCTTTAGTTCTTTTTCGGGCTCTAATCATAGTAGCACTTTTCCAAGAAAAAACTAATGCAGAAATTACTACACCAGTAATTACAGCAATTGCTAAATCAAAAAATAGAGTAACGGTAGAGACAATTACGAGAACTGCGGCATCTGCGATAGGTATTTTTTTGATAATTCTAAAACTACTCCATGCAAAAGTGTCTATAACCATAATAAACATTACTCCAACCAGTGCTGCAATGGGTACTTGCTCAATGTATTTATCAGTAAATAAAATAAATGATAATATAGTTAGAGCCATCATCATACCGGAAAGTCTTCCTCTTCCTCCTGCTTTAATATTAATTACTGTTTGTCCAATCATTCCACAACCACCAGTTCCGCCAAATAAACCACTTAAAATATTACCAGCTCCTTGGGCAACACATTCTCTGTTTCCGCTACCTCTGGTGTCGGTCATTTCATCCACTAAATTTAGAGTCATTAAAGATTCAATTAACCCAACAGCAGCAGCTAGTAGTGCATAAGGGAAAATAAATTTAAATGTATCTAAGTTGAATGGAAGGTTTTGCCATAATTCGAGGTTTGGTGTAGGGAACTCTCCTTTTAGACCGGTACCACCACCTTCACGAATGTATGATCCAACAGTACTCACATCAATATCTCCAAAAACAACAATTGCAGTGGTAACTAATATAGCTGTTAATGCAGCGGGTATTTTTTTTGTTATTTTAGGTAATAACCAAATAATAACCATTGTTAAACCAACTAACCCTAACATAGAGTAAAGCTCAATTCCCTCCATCGGAAATTCTATATATTGTTTACTTCCGTCAGCAGATACTTCTAATTCTTTGTGGAAAAACATGCGGACTTGAGCCAAGAAAATAAGAATAGCTAATCCATTAACAAAACCCATCATTACTGGGTGAGGAATTAAACGAACAAATTTTCCTAGTTTAAATAAACCAGCAGTAACTTGCATAATTCCCATAAGAATTACAGCGGCTAATAAATAAAAGTATCCCATATTTTCTATAGGAGTATCAAGTAATAGACCTTTTGCATGCCCTTCAGCAATCATACTTACAAAGATAATTGCAACAGCTCCTGCGGCTCCAGATATTAAACCTGGTCTGCCGCCAAAAACAGCAGTTATTAAACCCACTATAAAAGCTCCAGATAAAGCAACTAATGGATCTATGTGAGCAACAAAAGCAAAAGCAACAATTTCAGGAATCATAGCCATAGAAACTGTTATTCCTGCTAAAATGTCGTTTTTAGGATTTTTGGTGAAGTTTCGAATGATTTTTTTCATGGATGTATTTATTTCATAAAAAAGCAAAAGCCTTTACAAGAAAGGCTTTTGCTGGTTTTAATGGTGACCCTGTAGGGATTCGAACCCCAAATCTCCTCGGCCGTAACGAGGTGCAGTATCCAGTTATGCTACAAGGCCAAAATTTAAGTTTGCAAATATAAAATATATTTAAGGTTTATTTCTATTAATTAGTAATTTTAAATTTAAATAAATTTAAGCTGCATGATGAGTTTTAATACTGTTGATAAGATTACTATACAAAACCTTGTAGATATTGTTGGAGAAGAATATGTGTTTTTTGATAAAGCAGCTTTTGAAAAATATGGAAGGGATGAAACAGAGGATTTAGTTTTTTATCCTGAAGTAGTTGTATTGCCTAGAACTCCAGAAGAAATAGGTGCGATTTTGAAAATATGTAATCACCAGAATATTCCGTTAACACCTCGTGGTGCAGGAACAGGATTGAGTGGAGGAGCTTTGCCAGTTAATAAAGGAGTATTACTTTCAATGGAAAGGTTTGATTCTATTTTAGAAATAGATGAAAGAAATTTACAAGCGACTATAGAGCCTGGATTAATAACACAAGTATTTCAAGAGGCTGTTAAAGAAAAAGGATTGTTTTATCCGCCAGATCCAGCAAGTAAAGGAAGTTGTTTTATTGGCGGAAATTTAGCTGAAAATTCTGGTGGACCTAAAGCTGTAAAATATGGCGTAACAAGTGATTATGTTCTAAATCTTGAGGTAGTTTTACCAACGGGAGAAATTATTTGGACAGGAGCAAATACCTTAAAAAACTCTACAGGTTATAATTTAACACAGTTGTTAGTGGGTAGTGAAGGAACGTTAGGAATTATTACTAAAGCCGTTTTTAAATTACTGCCACATCCTAAAAATGATTTACTATTATTGGTGCCATTTTATTCTTCAGAAGAAGCTTGCGAAGCTGTTTCGGCAATTTTTAGAGCGGGAATAATACCTTCAGGAATGGAGTTTATGGAACGCGATGCATTAATTTGGGGCGCAGCATATATTGGTGATGATTCTATTGCAATACCCGAAAATATACAGGCTCATTTATTAATTGAGGTTGATGGGAATGATAAAGAAGTGCTTTATAAAGAATGTGAAACGATTTATGAAGTGCTAGGAAGCTTTAAATGTGATGAAATTTTATTTGCTGAAGATGCAGCTCAAAAAGATAAACTTTGGAAAATTAGAAGAGTAGTTGGAGAAGCCGTAAAAGCTAGGTCAGTTTATAAAGAGGAAGATACTGTAGTGCCAAGGGCAGAATTACCTATCTTATTAAAAGGAGTAAAAGAGATTGGATTGAAATATGGATTTAAATCTGTTTGTTATGGGCATGCGGGAGATGGAAATCTGCACATTAATATTATAAAAGATAATATGAGTGATGCTGCTTGGAATGATGAGTTGCCAAAAGGGATTCGAGAAATTTTTAATTTATGTATTGATTTAAAAGGAACAATTTCTGGAGAGCATGGTATAGGTTATGTTCAAAAAAGCTATATGGATATACCTTTTAGCCCAGTAGAGTTAGCGTTACAGAAAAACATTAAAAAGCTATTTGATCCTAAAGGAATTATGAACCCAAACAAAGTATTTGTATAAAAAAAGCCCCAATTTAATGGGGCTTTAATATTTAAAAGGCAGGAGATTTGCTTCCTTTTTAACTACCTATCTAATTAACTTTAAAACAGTCTCCATAGTAAAGACGCACAAACGGATAAAATGGTTGCTTCTATTGAGTATTAGACTTCTCTCTTCTCTTTACAATTTCTGAAAAGGTTTTAGCTTTAATAAGTACATTTGCTTAAAATAAAAAGCGGAATAAATGTCATTAGAATTTTTAAAAGAATCTGTTACCGACAATACGTTATTAAGTATTATAGATAAAGTTAGTAACCAACAAAGAATTACAACAGAAGATGGAATCTATCTTTTTAATAATGCCGATGTTAGTTATTTAGGAGTTCTTGCAAACTCTATCAGAGAAAGAAAACACGGAAACAAAACATATTTCAATAAGAATTTCCATATCGAGCCAACAAATATTTGTGTGTTTGATTGTAAGTTTTGTGCTTATTCAAAGTTTTTAAGAAACAAAGATGATTATGATGCTTGGGAATTAAGTGAAGAGGATATTTTTGAAGCAATTAAAGCTTACGAAGGAAAAGATATTACAGAAGTTCATATTGTAGGCGGAGTTCATCCTAAAATGGGGCTGGAGTATTTCAGAAACTTAATTAGTAAGATTAAGGAAATTAGACCTGATTTACATGTGAAAGCATTTACTGCTGTTGAGTTAGATTATATGGCTCGTAAGGCAAAAGTAAGTTACAAAGAGTGTTTACAAGTTTTAAAGGATGCCGGACAAGGTTCTTTACCTGGTGGTGGTGCTGAAATTTTTGATAGATCAATTAGAGATAAAATTTGTAAAGATAAGTGTTCTGGTGAAGACTGGTTAGAGATGCATGAAGCAGCACATAGTGTTGGAATGCCATCAAACGCAACAATTCTTTATGGACATATTGAAGAGGTTGTACATGTTATTGATCACATGAGCCGACTAAGAGAATTACAAGATAGAACAGGAGGATTTAATGCTTTTATCCCTTTAAAGTATAGAAATGGAAACAATCAAATGTCAGATATTGGGGAGGTTAGTATTATTGATGATTTAAAAATGTACGCTATTGCGCGAATATTTTTAGATAACTTCAATCACATTAAAGCTTACTGGCCTATGATTGGGAGGAAAACAACACAGTTGTTACTTTCTTTTGGAGTAAATGATATTGATGGTACAGTTGATGATTCTACCAAAATATATACCATGGCTGGTGCCGAAGAACAGAAACCAGCAATGACTACTGAGCAAATGATTGCTTTAATACAAGATGTTGATAGACAGCCAATTGAACGTGATAGTGTGTACAATGAGTTACACGACTACAGTAAAGTTGAATTGGTTTAAAAAACATTATATTTGATTCACTTAACTAAAAAAAATATCTCATGAAAATAGTAAAATACTTATTCTTAGTTTCTGTTTCTACAACACTATTCTCTTGTGGTGGAGAAGGTTCAGAACCTGTTTTAGAAGAAGAAACTATTAATGTTGAAGAAGCTATTAATTTGAAAACTGAATCAGGTATTGAAATTACTGAAGAAACAGTTGAAAGTCAATCAATTTTATTTATCTCAGAAACCTCTAGTATTATGCCAACTGAAATTGGTAAAAAAATGGGGGAAGCTTACGGTGAGATAATGGCATTAATGGGATTAGCAAAACTGAAACAAGCTTCAGCACCTATAGCTATTACTAAAAATTACTCTTTATTGGGTATGTCGTGTGAGTTTGATGCAGCAATACCAGTTGTTAATTTACCTGAAGAATTAAAATTAGAAGGTAGAATGCAAAAGGGTGAAACCTATGCCGGGAAAGTGATTAAAACGGTACATGTAGGATCTTTTCTTGAATTGAAAGCTACTTATGATGGGATGTTAGCATATATTGAAGCAAACGGTTACGAAAGAAACGGATACAGTTGGGAAGAGTATGTTGATGATCCAGGAGAAGTTGAGGATGATGTAAGAAGAACATTTATTTATTTTCCTATAAAGTAATTGGCAACAACTAACAAAATAACTGTAACAGGTCATCGTGGTGCAGCAGGTTTAGCTCCAGAGAATACTTTGGCATCTATTCAGCTGGCTTTAGATTTAGGTGTTGATAGAATAGAAATTGATGTACAGCAAACAAAAGATAACGTAATTATTGTTTTGCACGATAGGTCATTGCGAAGAACAACTACAGGAGTTGGTTTTGTGAAAACTAAAAATTATGCTGACATTCTAAAATTGAGTGCAGGTTTTAAGTTTAATAAATACTACGCTAAAGAAAAAGTTCCAACGCTAGAACAGGTTATTCAATTAATTAACGGTAAAGCCGAGTTGTTAATTGAAACCAAGTATAGCTTTATGTATTATCCAAACATAGAACGACACATTATTAATGTAATTAAGCAGAACAATGCTAAGGCTTGGTGTAAAGTAATTTCTTTTAACGATAGAGCTTTATTTAGAGTGCATAAATTGGATAATGAAATTAGAACTGGTAAATTGTTTGTGGGTAAACATGCCAACTTACCATTGTCTTGGGATAAAGGAGTAAACATTAAACCATTAAGGAGATACCATTTTGTTGATGAAATAATTGTAAAGCATACCCATGCTACAGCCAAGATTATTGATAGAGTGCATAAAATGGGTAAGGAATTACACGTGTGGACTGTTAATGATCCTGAAACGATTGAATTATTGGTAGAAAGAGGTGTTGATGGAATTATTTCTGATTACCCCAACTTATTGATGAAATACAAGAAATAAAAAAAGCTTCTCATTTCTGAGAAGCTTTTAATAAAAAAGGGTGGAAGATGGGATTCGAACCCACGACTTCCGGCACCACAAACCAGCGCTCTAACCAACTGAGCTACAACCACCATTTTCCCCGTTAAGGGACGGCAAATATACTGCTTTTTTCAAAAAATGACACCTTTCTAATAAAAATTATTATAAAAATTTTATCTTATTAAAAGAGAGTAGTATAGATCAATATTTCATCTAAATAAAAGCATTGAAAATGAGTCGAATAGACTGTCGTTCTTGTATAATTCGTAATTTTGATTTATGTCTGAATCTAAAAAAATAACGTTGAATGTTGAGAGAATGACCTGTGCTAATTGTGCTTTAGGGATAAAGAAACAGTTAGAAAAGAAAGGAATGGAAGAGGTCAGTGTTAATTTTTCTACAGGTGAAGCTTCTTACCTGAATACACCAAAAATTAGTTTAGAAGAAGTAACGGCTAATATTAATAGTCTAGGATTTAAAGTTGTTGATGAAATTGTGGACGAGGAAGGATTGTCTTTGATTGAAAAGAAATTCTATTTTTCTCTCATCTTTACTATTCCCTTGTTTTTACACATGTTTTTTGCACACGATTTTATTCTAAATAATGTATGGTTTCAGTTGGCATTATGTACTCCTGTATTTTTAGTTGGATTGTCCCATTTTGGGAAAAGCGCTTTCGGATCATTGAAAACAGGAGTCCCAAATATGGATGTACTTATCGTTATTGGGATTTCTTCTGCTTTTGGCTATAGTTTGTATGGTACAATGGCTTATTTAGGAATGCCAGAAGCGCATAACTTTTTGTTTTATGAAACTGCAGCAACAATTACCACATTGGTATTGTTGGGAAATGTTTTAGAACACCGCTCAGTAAAACAAACGACTACAGCCATTAAAGAACTCAATCAATTACAAAAAACAGAGGCCAAACGCTTACTTCCTAATGGCGAAATTGAATTGGTGGATTATAACGATTTAAGAGAGGGAGATGTTCTTCAGTTCAATGCCGGTGATAAAGTTGCTGTTGATGGTGAAATTATATGGGGAGATGCCATTATTAATGAAGCAATGATTTCTGGCGAAAGCAAACCTTTAAGTAAGACGATTACGCATAAAGTTATTGGAGGAACTATAATAGAGGATGGCTCTATTCGAATTAAAGCAGAAAAAGTAGGGAATGATACGGTACTTTCTAAAATAATTGAGCTGGTAAAAAATGCCCAACAAGATCAACCAGAAATTCAGAAATTAGGCGATAAAGTGAGTGGTGTTTTTGTTCCAGTGGTTATTGGAATAGCGAGTTTAACATTTGTCATTACTTATTTTGTGCTAGATTATGCGTTGCAACAGTCTATGATGCAAAGTATAGCTGTGTTGGTTATTTCTTGCCCTTGTGCAATGGGCTTAGCGACACCAACTGCAGTTATGGTTGGTATTGGTAGGGCAGCAAAAAAAGGAATCCTTATTAAAGGAGGGAGTACTTTAGAGCAATTTGCTGTGGCTAAAAATATTGTTTTTGATAAAACAGGAACACTTACCACTGGAAATTTTATTATAGAAAAGATAAAGTTATATGCCTTGGTTTCAGAGCAAGAATTAAAAAACATTTTATTTAGCTTAGAACAACATTCATCGCATCCCATAGCAAAATCTATTGTTAACTATTTAAGAGCAGATGCTACTCCTTTTGAATTGGTAGATGTTAAAGAAATAAAAGGGAGAGGGTTAGAAGCTAAAGATGCAGCAGGGAATTCTTATCAATTGGGTTCGTATCGCTTAGTAGAAGGTTTATCTGAAGTTGATGCGCATTCAATTTACATTCTTAAAAACAAAGAACTAATTGCTGGTGTTGACATTCAAGATGAATTAAAAGAAAATGTTGCAGCAACAATTGCTCTATTAAATCAACAAAACTTAAATACAGTTATGTTGAGTGGTGATAGTGAAGAGAAGTGTAATGCATTGGCCGCAGAAATAGGAATAGAAACGGTTTATAGTCAGCAATTACCTGATGAAAAATTAAGTAAAATTGATGCACTACAAAAAATATCTCCAGCTGTAATGGTTGGAGATGGAATTAATGATGCTCCAGCATTAGCTAAAGCTTCAGTAGGTATTTCTTTAAGTAATGCCACACAAATTGCTGTGCAAACCGCACAAATTGTATTACTAAACGATAAAGATTTAAGTCAGGTGTACGAAGCTTATTTAATAAGTAAACATACTTTAAAAACGATTAAACAAAATCTGTTTTGGGCATTTGCTTATAATATTGTAGCCATACCAATAGCTGCTTTTGGTTTTTTAAACCCTATGGTAGCAGCTTTAGCAATGGCTTTTTCTGATGTAATTGTTATTGGAAATTCTATACGATTGAAGCGAAAGAAATTAGATTAATTTATTCTTATTTTGTTATATTTACAAGGAGCATTAATAATCTGTATAAATGAAACTAAATAGAAAAACAAGTGTAATCGTTTTGCTTTTATTGAGCATAACTTTTTCATCATATAATATTGCAACAACACTTTATCAAACTAAAACAGGTAAAGTATCATTTAGCTCTGAAGCACCTTTAGAAATAATAAAAGCCACATCAAACAAGTTGGCTGGGATTTTAAGAACAGATAATAAATCTTTCTCTTTTTTGGTTCCTATGTCTAGTTTTGAAGGGTTTAAACAACCTTTACAAAAAGAACATTTTAATGAAAACTATATTGAATCTGATAAATATCCGAATGCTAAATTTGACGGTAAAATTATTGAAGATGTAGATTTCTCTAAAGATGGGAGTTATAAAGTTAGAGCAAAAGGTAAGTTTACGATGCATGGAGTTGAAGAGCCTAAAACAATTAAATGTAGTTTAACTATAAAAGGAAAAGAGATTAAGATTAAATCTCAATTTAAAGTTATGTTAGAAGATTATGGCATTAGAATTCCTTCTGTTGTTAATCAAAAAATTGCAGAAGAAATTACAGTAGACCTTAGTTGTTCATTATTACCTCGTTAAAATTTTAATACATAGTGGTTAGAATTGTTCTTAGATACAGCACATTATATTTTTTATTAGTAATAAGTATTATTGCTTTTGGACAAAGTCCTCATTTTAAAAGTCAAGCTATTTTTAAAGGTCAAAAGGGTTATACTGTTAACAAAGTTTTTCAGGATAGCAAAGGACTCCTTTGGTATGGAACTTCAGAAGGGCTTGTGCTTTATGATGGAGTAACGTATACCCAATATACAACAGAAGATAGTTTAGCATTAAATAATGTAACCGCTATAGCTGAAGATGAAAATCACAACCTTTGGATTGGACATAAAAAAGGAAGGATTAGTATTCTCGATAACAATCATAAAATAAAGATTTATAGAGATTTAGAAAGTAGACTTTCTGAGGATATTGCTGAGATTAAATTTATTAATAAAGAACGATTCTTAATTGCAACTCTAGGTGGTGGTTTATTTGATTTAAACAGAGGCAAGGTTTCTGTTTACAATTCAGAGAATGGTGCTGATGATTATGTTTATGATGTTGAGTTAGACAAACAAGGGGCTATTTGGTTAGCAACAGATATTGGAGTTTTAACTCAAACGAATAATAGTTGGGCTAAAACATCTATGGATGATGGCTTGCCTGATAATATTGTAAAAGAATTAGAATTTGATAATTCAGGAAGGTTATGGATAGGAATGGAAGAGGAGGGGATAGCAATTTATACGGTTGAAAATAAAAAGATAACACCAATACCAAATTGGGAGTTTGGCAGCTTAAATCATTTTATAATTAGAAACGAAGGTGAGTTGTGGATTAGTACGAAGAGAAAGGGTGTAGTAAAATTAAATTATGCGGATGAAAGCGATTATCAGTATGAAAACTATTTGGAAACAGATGGGTTAATCAGTAACCGGACAAAAAGTATTTTTAAAGATAATGAAGGAAATGTTTGGATTCCATCTAAAGAAGGAGTCTCTCAATTTACGGGTAATTTATTTGAAATTTTAAACTCCAATGGAGGTTTACCGTCTAATCAGGTGTATAGCTTTGTTATTGATTCTAAAAATAGATATTGGGTGGCTTCTGTTGGGGGGCTTTTTGTAATGACCAAATCTATGTCGGGTAATTTTACTATTCAGAAACTATTGGTGGAGGAAGAGTATAGTGACCATACTTATACCTCTTTATATCAATCAGATGACAGTACTATTTGGGTAGGAACTTATGGTTATGGTTTGTATCATTTTAATACGAATACATTAGCGTTTAAGAATTTTAATTCAAAAGAAAACCTCTCTAATAATAATGTAATTTCTATAACTGGAGATGACAAAAATATATGGTTTTCAACATCTGGAGGAGGGGTAAATTATATTAATAAAGATGAAGAGATATTTGATTTTAAAGGCTACTCAAAAGAGAGTGGATTAGGAAGTGATTATTTGTATTCAGTATTTAAAGATTCTAAAGGGCGTGTTTGGTTTGCGCAAGATGGTGGAGGAATATCTTTGTTAGAAAATGGTGAGTTGAATGGTGTTGAAGGTTTTGATACCTTAAGTAACGTAGTTTATGGAATTGTGGAAGATGGTTTAAATAACATTTGGTTCACAACAGCCAATGAAGGTTTAATTAAGTATGATGGCAAAAAATATCATCATTTTACAACTAAAGATGGTTTAATTACCAATTCCTTTAATTCTATTATTATAGATAATAATGGCAATTGTGTTTTGGTGAGTAACGAAGGTATTACGGTTATAGATGTTAAAAATGATCAGTTTTTTAATTATAGTGAAGATGCTGGGGTAGCATACTTAGAACCTAACTTAAATGCAATATTTAAAGAAGAAAATGGGGCTATTTGGATAAGTACAAATAATGGAATAATAAAGTATGATAATGAAACTCTTAATGCAAAGTTAACAGGGGTTAAGGTTTACATTACTAAAAAAGAAACCTTAGAAAGTGAGTTGACTGATTCGACTAGCATTTTGAGTTATGATGATAACCATTTGATTTTTAATTATATCGGATTATGGTATAAGTCTCCTGAAAACATTGTTTATCGATATAAAATAGAAGGGCATGACATCGATTGGATTTATGCTCAAAAGTCTTTAACAGCTACATATTCAGGATTACCTTCTGGAAAATATACGTTTAAAGTTGAAGCTACAATTGATGAGAACACATGGGTAGGAGTAGAAACCGCAGCGTTTTATTTTGAAATAGAAACTCCTTTTTGGGAAAATTGGTGGTTTATAATAACAGTTATTCTATGCATCATGATTGGGTTTTATTTTTTCATGAAAATTAGAGTTGCTAACCTTGAAAAATCAGAAGAGAAATTAAAAGATGAAGTAAAAAAGAGAACAGCTGAAATTTCAAAACAAAAGGATGAACTAGAAAATAATAAAGACATTATTGAACAAAAGAATAAAGACATAATGGATAGTATTCATTATGCAAAAAGAATTCAATTAGCAATATTGCCTCCTAAAAAGTTAGTTAAAGAACACTTTCCAAATTCTTTTGTTTTTCGGAATCATTGTAGATATGTCTTCTCAGTTTTTTTTCTTGATCATTGTTAGCTAATTCATTCCAACCATTATCTACTTCTACTTTGTGTAATTTTCTTAATGCTGGTCGATTATTTGGTCTTTCCGGATGGCTAGATTTAATCCCTTCATGTACTACAATTTCATTTGATGAATGATTCGCTCGATTAATAGCTCCGCGTTTTCCCCTATTCTTTACTATTTGAAGAGTTGGGTGATTTTGCTGATGATGCCTCACTAGGTGGTCTCTGTTAGGCCCTCGACTATGGATGTGGTTGTTACCCCCTCTAGAGCTGGACAAAATA
>CAJXEB010000035.1 GCA_913052585.1 uncultured Flavobacteriaceae bacterium
TCGTTTAGAAAAATGTTTTTATTGAGAGCAGGTTATGTTTTAGAACAAGGAACTTGGTTTGATTCAGAAAAAAGAACATCTGCTAATAAAGGACCAGCTTTCGGAGCATCATTTGTTGCACCAATGGGAAAGAAAGGAACTACTTTAGGATTTAATTATGCTTATGAAATGACTGAGAATTTTTCAGGAACACATAGTATAGGTATACGTTTAGATTTATAAAAAAAATACATATTTCGTTTAATTAAGAGAACTCTTCGATAAGAGTTCTCTTTTTCGATTTAATAAATAGTCAAGAAAATTATGTCACAAGTTAATTACTATACAGAAGAAGGTCTTAAAAAACTCAATGATGAGTTAGATCATATGAAAAATGTTGAAAGAGGAAGTATCACTGCTCAAATTGCTGAAGCTAGAGATAAAGGAGATCTTTCAGAGAATGCTGAATATGATGCAGCAAAAGAAGCTCAAGGTTTATTAGAGTTAAAGATTTCAAAATTAGAAACGGCTTTATCAAGTGCACGTATTGTAGATGAATCACAATTAGATTTGTCTAAGGCATTAATTTTATCAATAGTTAAAATTAAAAATTTAACTAATGGAGCTATAATGGAATATACGTTGGTTTCAGAAAAGGAAGCAGATTTAAAGCTCAAGAAAATTTCTGTTGATTCTCCTATTGGTGAAGGATTATTAGGAACTTCTGTAGGAGATATTGCTGAAGTTAAAGTTCCCACTGGGATTATTAAATTTGAAATTATGGAAATTTCTAGATAATGGATTCAATATTTACTAAAATCATAAATAGAGAAATACCCGCTTATATTATTGAGGAAAATGATGATTTCATTGCGTTTTTAGATGTTTTCCCTTTAGCTAAAGGCCATACATTAGTGATTCCTAAAAAGCAAGTTGATTATATCTTTGATTTGGATGATGAGACTTATGCTCGTTTATTTTCTTTTGCAAAAAAAATAGCTGCTAAAGTAAATTCAGCTATTGACTGTAAAAGAGTTGGTGTTGCAGTTATTGGATTAGAAGTTCCACATGCACACATTCACTTAGTTCCATTAAATACTGTAGAAGACATCAACTTTTCTCGACCAAAATTAAAATTAGAGGAAAGCGTATTTATTGAAATTCACAATAAAATACTGTCACAAAAGTAAAACAGTTTAATTAAACAAGATGATTTAAGACTTAGTTCGTTTAGGGTTAGCTTTAACAAAAGCATCCCATCCCGAATAAGATTTTTCAGATACTGGTTTTCCTCCTTGATAATAATGACAAACAGCTACAGCTAAAGCATCAGTAGCATCTAAATGCTTGGGTAAAGTCTTTAGTTTTAGAATGTTTTTTAACATTCTTGCCACTTGTTCTTTTGATGCGTTACCGCTTCCAGTAACCGATTGTTTAATTTTTTTAGGAGCATATTCAGTTACAGGAATATCTTTAGATAAAGCTGCTGCCATTGAAACTCCTTGAGCTCTTCCAAGCTTTAACATCGATTGTGGATTTTTCCCTAAAAACTGTGCTTCAATAGCTAATTCATCAGGTTTGTATTCACGAATAAGATATTCAGTTCGTTCAAATATTTTTTTTAATTTTAAATAATGATCACCTAATTTGCTTAAATCTATTGAACCCATTGCGATTAGATTCATTTTATTATCTATAATATGAATTAATCCATAACCCATCATGTTAGTTCCGGGGTCAATTCCTAATATTATTTTATCTTTAGTCACTATTATAATTTGTTTGAAAAACTCAATACTATACAAATATATCAATTTACTATTCAGGTTTACAATTGGAGCTGTAGCAGTTTGGTTTATCTATACCAAAATCAACGCTGATTTTATTGGTAATTTGAATGAAATCAAGTTTAATGATCTGAATTTGAGTTTCTTGATTATGACACTGATTTTACTCTTTGTAAATTGGGGTATTGAAGCCTTGAAATGGCGGTTTGCTATTCAAGATATTCACAATGTAAGTTTTATTAAAGCCTTAAGGCTAACCTTTACGGGTATAACTATAGGTTTGCTTACACCAAATAGGATTGGTGAAATTCCGGCAAGAGCAGCGCTCTTAAAGATTCATTCATTTAAAGAGGTTATCTTAAAAACGATTGCTTCTAGTTTTAGTCAAGTTGTGATTACTTTTTTAATGGGAGGTGTAGGATTAATGCTAACACAAGAATATTTTCATCTAGGCTTAGATTTCTTGTTTTTAAATATGCTTGTATTAATAGGTTTAGTGATATTATTATTGCTTTATTTTAATATGAAAAAGCTAGCTCCATTATTTAAAAAAATAAAAGTGTTGAAAAATGAAAAGTTAATTAAGGCCTTAATGGAAATTAGTTTTAAGGAGCTTTTTATCCTTTTAATGTATAGCTTACTAAGATATTTTGTTTTCTTTATACAATACTGGCTCGTATTAAAAGCTTTTGGAATTGAATTAGGAACTGTAATGGAGCTTTTCTTAATCCCTGTTTGTTTTTTAGTAGCATCATCAATACCAACTATTTTAATTTCTGAAATTGGAGTAAGAGGTTCTGTAGCTTTATTTGTATTTGGTATTGCTTCAGACTTAGATATTCAAATCATTTTAGCATCTATTGTGTTGTGGTTAATTAATGTTGCTATCCCTGCTATACTTGGGTTGTACGATTTAAAAGAATTAAAACTATTAAGAGACAAGTGATTTACGGAATTACCATATTGTCTATAATTACTATGATCTATGTCATTGCTATGGTATGGGTAATTGTAGGGTTTAATAAAATAAAAGGAAAGAATAGTATTGTTGGTAAAGAAGATAAGCCTTCTAAAATTTCGGTGATTATACCTTTTAGAAATGAAGAAGATAACATATTTAAATGTTTAGCATCTCTTCATCAACAAAATTTCGATAGAAGTTCTTATGAAGTTATTTTGGTTAATGATCATTCAACGGATAAGTCAGTTCAAATAGTAGAAAGCTTTATTGCGAGTACAGATATTAATATTCGTTTAACAGCGTTAACAGATACCGAAACTAAAAAGGCGGCATTAAAACATGGAATTAATTTAGCAAGTCATACTATAATCGCGACTACTGATGCTGATTGTGTTTTACCAGTAAACTGGTTACAAAACATTAGTTTACATCATGCAGGTAACAATTCTATGTTATTAGGACCAGTGATGTTTAGTGAAAAGCCTGGGTTTTTAGCTGCTTTTCAAACATTAGATATGTTGGCGTTGCAAGGAGTTGAATTTGGAGCATTAGGCTTTAATAAACCTATTTTAAATAATGCAGCCAACCTTTCGTATTCAATAGCTTCTTATAAAAACGTTAACGGATTCGATTCTTTTAATACACCATCAGGTGATGACATATTTTTACTAGAGAAATTCAAGTTTCAAAATCAAAAAATAGAAGGACTACTATCAAACGATTTTATTGTGGAAACGAAACCAGAATCTACACTTTCGAGTTTTTTGAATCAACGGGTAAGATGGGCTTCAAAATCTAAATATTACAAGGACAAACTTTTACTACTATTTAGTGGATTGGTGCTAATTCAAAATGTTTTATTGTTGTTTATCTACTTAGGATTATTGTTTGTCGAAAATCATCGACTATACTTCTTATTCTTATTGATTACTAAATGGTTGATTGATTTTATATTACTATTTTTGGTTGCGAGTTTTTTTAAGAGAAAAAATGCAATGTTCTATTTTATTCCAGTGCAATTTGTCTATCCCATTTATGTAATAATAGTTTGGATAGCTTCAGTTTCACTTAAGTTTGAATGGAAAGGAAGAAAATACTAATGGCCCAAGAACGTAACAATATAGAATCCAAGTCACTATCGCAAATTGCGTGGTATCGATTAAAAAAGAACAAGCTTTCTATGTTCGGCTTAGGTGTAATCTTATTTGCCGTTTTTATTGCTGTAATGGGACCTCTTATTCGTCCTGACGGAACACCATATTCCAATGATCAAGTTTTAGAAATCACAACAAAAATGCCAGGTTTTTCTGTCGATTTACTACATGTAAAGAAAAATCAGCAGCCAAAAGACATTAGTTTTTGGGACTATGTTACTCGTGGAGAAGAACATGATTTTACAGCAGTTCCGATTTATGACTATAGTTTTGAAGGAGAGAATCTAGTTGTTGAGAAATACACAGGGGGAGAGATTAACAACGGACAAATGGTTAAATACAATTTAGCGGATGTTGTTTATGCCCTTGATTATACTGCAGAAATAACTTCATCTAATGGATTTATTGATTTTTATACAGAAGATAAAGTAAAGAAACACATTGCCATTGAAGTTCTTGTTGCTCAAGTTAAAGAGAGTAATATCGTATCAAAAACGTATTATTTAGGAACAGATAAATACGGAAGAGATATGTTAAGCCGATTAATGGCAGGAACATGGATTTCACTTTTTGTTGGGTTTATTTCAGTATTTATATCTATCCTTATCGGAATAACATTAGGTGCAATGTCAGGGTACTTTAGAGGTTGGGTAGATGATTTAATCATGTGGTTTATTAATGTGGTTTGGTCAATTCCTACATTATTGTTAGTTATTGCAATTACAATGGCATTAGGTAAAGGAACATGGCAAGTGTTTATAGCCGTTGGTTTAACCATGTGGGTAGAAGTTGCCAGAGTGGTAAGAGGTCAAATGTTAAGTTTAAGAGAAAAAGAATTTGTTGAAGCAGGAAAAGCTTTAGGTTTTTCTAATGCTCGAATCATATTTAAACATATTATTCCAAATGTATTAGGTCCCGTAATTGTAATTTCTGCTATTAATTTTGCTGCAGCTATTTTAATAGAGGCAGGCTTGAGTTTCTTAGGGTTTGGCGCACAACCTCCACAAGCTACTTGGGGTAAAATTATTGCTGAACATAAAGGTTATTTAATTACTGGTAAAGCATATTTGGCGGTATTGCCAGGTATTGCGATTATACTAATGGTACTGGCGTTTGTATTGGTTGGTAATGGATTAAGAGATTCTTTAGATTCCAAATCTACGGATGATATTCCTCCAGTTTAGTATTTTTATTTGGGTGTTTTAACGGGCTATCCGTTTTATTCCCGATGAAAAATCGGGAGATGCCACTTCTATCCCTAACACAATATTTCTGCTTCTTAGAAAATCAGTAGCCCTGAAAGGTAAATAACAGTACCAATCAACATTAAAAATAAGGTGTAAGGCAATATTTCTTTTGCTTTTAAACCTGTAATTCCTAATAGTGGTAAAGCCCAAAAAGGTTGTAGCATATTTGTTAATTGATCTCCATAAGCCAAAGCCATTATGCTTTTTGGTAATGAAATTCCCAAATCACTGGCAGCTTGCACAATTATTGGGCCTTGTACCGCCCATTGTCCACCACCGCTTGGTACAAAAATATTAACCAATCCAGCACTTAAAAACGTGAATATGGGATAAGTCGTTTCGTTAGAAATTTCAACAAAAAAACCTGAAATATCAGTTACTAATCCTGAACTTTTCATCAATCCCATAATTCCAAAATAAAACGGAAACTGAATTAAAATGCCTGAAGCTCCTCCAATAGCTTTATCAATAGCTTTTAAAAAATTGAAGAAACTTTGATGTAACACAATTGCTAAAGCTAACAACAGTAGATTTATATTATTAGGGGTAAAGAAATTTAAGAAATTGAAATCATAATCAACCACTATTTTATATCCCACATAAAACAATACAATACCACCAAATATCAATGAGAAAAGCATCGAATGATCTAGTTTCTCAGCACCTTCTATTTTTGTTATTTCATTTTTAGCCTCATTATCTGAAACATCAATTAAAGTAGATTTTACTCTTTTACCCATCCAATACATTGCAGCTGGCAATACGATAACTAAAAGAGCAATTACAAATAAGTTCATATTAGAACCAACCGTATCCCAATAAGATATTTTTTCAGGAAGTAAGGCAATTTCTGTTTCAGAAATAATACCTGTCATCATTACTTTTAAGTGACCAGGTTCTGCAACTTTGGCTAACGAAGAACCTGATAAACCTCCATGCCACACCATTAATCCAGAATAACCAGCGGCACCAACAAGAGGGTAGTTAAGTTTTATTTTTAATCGGGTAGCATGTTCAGCAACTTTGCGAGCGAAAATAGCTCCAAAAATTAACCCTAACCCCCAATTAAACAAACTGACCAATACAGTTAATAAAGTAACTAGAGCTGCTGCTTTAGCTGTACTGTTACATTTCTTAACGGCAAGGTTGATAATACTGTTAACTGGTATAGTTAACGCTAATACATGTCCTAAAACGAGCATTAACATCATTTGCATGGCAAATACGAGTAACCCAGAATTCCAAATTCCGGCTTCCCAATATTTTAAGAGTTGTATTGCATAAGAACCAACATTTTCTGTTGCTGGTCGAGTAGTAAAAAATGCAATGATAAAAGTAACAATGGTTAATACCACTGCTATAGTAAATGGAGCTGGAAGTAAGTTTTTAAATGCTTTGGTATATTTATCAGTGAAGCTCACTTATTTAAGCAACGTTTTCCACGCTTCTAAAACTTCATTCTTAGCTAATAATTCTTTAGCAATTTGATGTGACTCACCATTTGGAGCATCAAACGCTGCAACTTCTTCTTGAGTAGGAATGGCTTCTACACTTCCTAATAAACCTAAATCGTTACCAGTTAAAATAGTGCTATTTCTAACTTCTGTTGGAATTTGATCTACACCAATTCCAATAGTTGTAATTGGTTTTTTAACTTCAAACATAGAGTTCTTGTCAGCTCTGCAGTACCAGTTTCCACCCATACGGCTAACCAAATCAATTTTATGTTGATCAATCATACCGTTAGCATCAAGCACATCTTCGTTAATGTGAATTTTTACCACTTCACAAATAACTAAGTTTCCTGCTCCACCATTTTGGCCAAGCTCAATAATCTCATTCACTTTACATTCAAACTGAACAGGAGATTCTTTTACTCTAAACGGTTTAATCAATTCTGAAGCAACAGGAGTTAAACCTGCTTTTACAAATTCATCAATACCAGCTTCATAAGGAGAACTTGCTAAAGACATTTGTTGTACAATATCGTGGTTCACCACATTAATTACAACTTCCTTTACATTTTTAACATTGTCTAAGGTGTTTTTAGTCGCTCCAGTTCTACCACTTCGCGCAGGAGAAAAAACCATAATAGGAGGGTTAGCACTAAAAACATTAAAGAAACTAAACGGACTAAGGTTTGGAACACCATCAGCATCAATAGTACTTGCAAAAGCAATTGGTCTTGGACCAATAGCTCCTAACAAGTAACGATGTAATTGAGGTATTTCTAAATCTTTTGGATTGATACTTAACATTTTGCTTAGACTTTTAATGAGTTAATTGATTTTTTCATAAACAACAAACGAGTAGGGATATTGATGTTTTTCGTCAACAGAATTAGAAATTTCGGATACTTTATTCCAAATTTTTTCATCTATTTCAGGGAAGAAAGTATCGCCATCAAAATCATGATGAACATGTGTAATATACATTCTATCAATCAACCCTTTTTCTAGTGCTTCTTTATAAATTTGACCTCCACCAATAATAAAGAGTTCTGTTTCGTTATTGTCTTTTGCATGAGCAATTGCCCCTTCTAAAGAATGCGCAATAACACAGCCTTCTTCTTTAAAATCAGTTTGACGCGTTAACACAATATTTGTTCTATTGGGTAGTGGTCTAAACTTTTTTGGAATAGAAATGTAATTTTTTCGTCCAGTAATAATATGATGATTTAAGGTTGTTTCCTTAAAGAACTTCATATCCTTTGGTAAACGCCAAATTAAATCGTTGTCTTTACCAATTACGTTATTTTCAGCAACAGCTACAATTAGAGAAGTAATCATTTTTGAGATAACCATTTTTGGTGAACACTATTTTTCTTTTCAGAGTCATTCAATAGAAAATAACCTGTACTACCTTTTTCTAATAAAGGAAATTTGATAGTTTGGATAATGTTATCTCTACTAATTAGTAATGAAATTTCATCACCAACTTTTTTAGCATCAATAAATTCTTTAATGTTTCCATCAACTCTAAAACCATCAAATGCTAAAATCTCATCATTTACATTAAGTCCACCCAAATAAGCAGAAGAACCTCTATAAACTCTTCTAATCTTGTTGTTAGCTTCTGAAATTCCTAAACTAGGATCTTTGTTTACAACCGTTTCAACTGTTAAACCAGCATAACCAAAAAGCGTTTTATAATCAAACGTCTCCGTTCCGTTAATGTAATTTGCAAAAAAGTCATCCATTTTTAAACCAGAAACTGTCTCTAAAGTAGTTTTCATTTCTGCAGGAGTAAATCCTCTATCTTGCTTTTTGTAAAACTCATTGTATAAATATTGCATTACATCATCTAAGTTCTTTTTCCCTTTAGAATTATTGATGATCATTAAGTCTAACATATTGGCAACAACACTTCCTTTAGAGTAGTACGATATCGTTGTGTTGTAACTGTTTTCGTTTGGTCTGTATGCTTTAATCCAAGCATCAAAACTAGAATGTGCAACCGGTTGTACTTTATTTCCTGGTTGGTTTTCAATGTTATTTATCGAACCTCTAAATTTTCTAATAATTGTTTCTTCATCATAAATTCCTGCGCGGTACAATAATAATTCATCATAGTAACTTGTAAAACCTTCCATCACCCATAAAAGGCTCGTGTAGTTTTCATTGTTATAATCAAAAGGACCTAATTCTATTGGTCTAACTCTTTTTACATTCCACAAGTGGAAGTACTCATGAGCTACTAAACTTAAGAAACCTTTATAAGCAGACCCTTCATAAGTCCAACGGTTAACTTCTAACGTAGTAGAGCTTAAGTGCTCTAAACCACCACTTCCACGCGTTAAGTTGTGAATAATAAAAGTGTATTCTTTGTTTGGATTTTCTCCAAAAACATCTGTACAGGCTTGTGTAATTTTAGCCATGTCTACTTTCAGTTTTTCGATGTTATAATTTCCTTTACCATACATAGCAACATGATGTATAACACCAGCTGATGTAAAATCAAAAGTTTCTTGATTACCAATTTCTACTGGAGAATCAACTAAAATATCATAATCTGGCGCTTGGTATTGAAATCCTTCTTTTGAAGTTTTAGGTAAAGAAGTGCTTACTTTTTTCCAGTCTTTAAAAGGGATAATAGTAAGGTTATGTGGAGTGTTTCTCAACTCATCAATAAACATAAACATACTTGTTCCGTTAAAGTAAGCATGAGATGCATCTACAAAACTTGTACGTACACTTAGCTCAAAAGCATATACTTTATAATTGATAACAACATTTTTACTTTCCTTAGTATATATACGCCAAGTGTTTTTATTGATTTTTTCTGATTTTAGTGTTTTATCATTAGCTGTTGCAACTAAACCTTCAACTCCCTTAGCAAACTCTCTCACTAAATAAGATCCTGGTGACCAAACGGGCATTTGAACATCAAAATATTCTTTTTGATGATCTTTCACATCCATTTTCACATTATAATAATGTGTATGTGGTTCTGGCATAGAAACTTCATAGCTAATTGATGCTGCTTGAAGTAGAATGCTTGGTAAAAGTAAAAGCGCTAATAGTATTTTTTTCATCTGAAATAAGTGTTAAAAAATTATAAAAGTAAAGTTAGCCAAAATAATATGCAGGGTTATCAGTTTATTAATTAATGTTTATAACATAGACAGATAAAATAGTTTTAATATTAAATGACTCAGTATTATTTCTTAAATTTAAACTCAGATAAGAAAAAAGGTAACGTATGAAAAAGGCAAGACAAAAATCTAAAGAAATGCTAGCGTACAGTCAAAATGTTTTAAATAAGATGAGCTTTGATGTTCTATTATTTAAAAAGGAATTAACTAAAGCTTGCAAAAATTTATTAACCGAAGAGGTGGATGAATTAATGAAATGGGTTTTGGAAAACTTCGGAACACAATATGTTCTGAAACCAATACCTGTAAAAAAATAAATTATTATTAACTCTTAAACAAAAAAATCCGAAACTAATGTTTCGGATTTTTTTGTTTAAGAGGTTTTATATATATACATTCCCGAATGTATTTTGCAATGAGGATAATATTGGGATTGATAATTTTTGGTTCAGTGAATCAGAAAGTTTATGCTCAAATTGAGAATTATTCTGAATATCATAAATTCTATATCGAAGGAGAAAATATAATTGAAGAAATTATAATAAGAGGGAAAATTACTGATAATGATGGCAATCAAATATCAGTTTCATACAATGGATTAGAGACTATAACTGATTTAAAATTATCTTACCATTCAACAAAGTTCAAGAAGGTAAAACAAAAAGATTTTATTAAAACGGCAGTTATTTCTAGTAGTTTTTATGATGGATTACACTCCTTAAAGTATTTTATAAATAAGCCAGCAGAATATACATTATCATATAAAATAACACGAAATGACATAATGTATATTACTTCGCTTGATTTTTATACGTATTACAAGTGCGATACTCTTAATTACGAACTGAATCTCCCAAAAGGTTTTTTTTTATTATTTGACATGCCATCTGAAATTGAGAACTTAAATATTGATAGTACTATTAATGAACTTGGAAAAAAGTATGTTTTTTGTCAGAATAAAAATACTAGAACTGCTTTAGCGGATCTGAAAAAAAATAAGGCATCTAATATAATTTGGGATAAGACCTCAAAGGTGGTAAGATTACAGATTAGTACTAGTGAAAATCATAATAAAACGTTTAATGATTGGTATTACAAATTAGTTGAAAGCACTGGTGAACTTGATGTTAATTCTAAAAAAGAAATTGACGATTTAGTAATAGGAATTTCTAATAAAGATTCTGTTGCAAAAAAAATATTTGAGTTTGTGCAAACTAAAATCAGGTACTTAGCAATAGAAGATGGAGTTAATGCCTTTGTTCCTAGAAATGTGAACGACATTCTTTCTAAAAGGCAGGGGGATTGTAAGGATATGTCTAACCTTTTAGTAAAAGCATATAATTACAAAGGAATAGATGCTAATATCGCAATAGCATCTAGCTTAGGACATCGCTTTAAACTTAATTTTCCAAACCTTGCAAGTGCCAACCATGTTGTTTGTGTAATAAAAAAAGGACAGGATTGGTTAATCGCTGATGCAACTGATAAATATTGCCAGTATTCACTTCCGTCAGCACATATGCAAGGGAGAAATGTGTTTATTATTGATAAAATGGAAGGGGTTTATCATCACATAAAAAAGATTGAGTATAAAAATAATTTGGATTCAACTTTTGCTGATCTAAGGTTAGTTGATGGAAAGGTTATTGGTGAAGTAGAAATAATTAAGAAAGGGTTAGCAAATAGAAAATACGTTGCTTTTAAAGATTACTTTAATAGTAAGGTTTTGGATGAGAAATTGAAAAAGAATATAGCATCAGATTATGATATTTATACTATCGATAGTTTAAAATATAACATCAACTTTTCAAGTTCTACATTGAGTTTTAATATTTCTCAACGACAATCAAATCTTACTGTGATTAAACAAAAAACTTATTTACCAGTCAATCTTTTACTTAGAAATATTAATCCTTTTCCAGATAAAATAAATAAAAATACAAGATTGATAACCTATGGTGCAATCCACAAAAAAGGGAAAATATTAATCGATATAAATAAAAGGTTTGAGCTTGTAAAAGAATTTGGAAGAGATTTAAGGAATGATCTATTTGCTTTCTCATACAAAATGGCGAAGCTGCCAAACCATGTTTTAATGGTTGAATATGAAGTGATAATTGATGCTGTTGAACTTGGAGGAGAAGCAATTGAAGGTTATAACACTTTTAATAAAGAATTAAAATCTATTTTAAATAAATCAATCATTTATGATCAAGAATATAATTAGCAGACTTTTATTTTTAAGCATACTATTATGTACGTTAAATACTATTAGTGCTCAAAAATATAAAGATCACAAATGGTATAAAGCAAAACCTCATACTGTTATACCTGACAGTTTGCTTGGTGAGGATGCAGTAATGATTTATAACAATCAATACATTTATAATGATATTGTAGATCTAAGGACAAATAACTTTTCTTCGAAAAGGACGGTAATGCAGAAAATAAAAATCATTACTCAAAAAGGATTAGAAGAATATTCTAAGGTTTTTGTAAATATTTATCCAAATGAATATATAAAAATAGTTGATGCAAGAACTATTAAAGCTAATGGAAAAACTGTGGATTTAAAGAGTAAGGATATAAAGCAATTAAACTTTAAATCAAGATTTTATAAAGACTCTAGGTTTCAACAACTACGTTTTTCAATTCCGGGAGTAGAAATAGGTGATGAAATTGAAATTATCTATACGGCAAAAACAGGAAAATTGAGAATGGCAGGTGACATTATAATGAATACCTATTTGCCTTGCCTATCTGCTAGTGTTACATATGGTTCTAGTAGGGCTTTTGTGCATGAGTTTAAAATGTATAATAACATGGCTAATTTTGTTAATAAGAGTTCTCAAACTAATACTACATTGGTTTGGGTGATGTCAAATTTACGATCAATAGGGAATGAGTATAGAGCAATTTATACCAATCAAATTCCTTTTATTAGATACGTAATTAGGAGGTATAGTGATGGGGCATATTCTCAAGATTTATCAATAAATGATTGGAATAATTTATATAATAAATATAAAGATTACTACACTGATTTATCTATTGTGAAAGAAAAAAGATCTTTAAAAGCATTAATTCAAAGGTTTAAAGATGAAGATTTAGAAGCTAGTAATACTCAAGTTTTTATGAAAATTCATCAATATGTTTATGAGAATTTTGAAGTTAAAGTTTTACCAGATGCTGATAAACGAAGACGAATTAAATTTTACTTAGATAAAAAAGAGATCAATAATTATAACCTTTACATCTTATATGAGCAACTATTTAATGACCTAGGAATAAAAAGGTACATGTGTTTTGGTAGGGATAAATATAATGGTAAGCTAGATAGGAACTTTGTAGCTCCACATATTGTACAACACGATTTTTTCGCTTTTAAAGATGTAAATCAACTTCATTTTGTATACCCTTCTTTCTCAACCAGAAAATATTTATTAGATGAATTACCTCTTTCATTAAGAGGAACCAATATAATGATGATTGCTGATGGTGAAGAAGGATCAATCTTTAAAGATTCGAAAGAAATAACCTTACCAATGAATGGTCCTGAAAAAAACTATAAATTAAAAAAACTAAAAATACAGGTAGACAATCTTCTAGATAGCGCATTTAGTTCTAGTTCTTCAACAACATTGTCGGGTGTCTACTCAACTATGTATAGATTAAATCATAAAAAAGAGATTGATAAAAATGAATATGATTTTTATGCCAGTTTTATTTCTGAGAATGAAATGAAAATTGATAGTTTGAATATTTCAAATTCAAGAACTAAATTTCCTTATAATTACACGCTTAATTCAATACAAAAAATCCCTCTGCAATTTTCTCAAATAGATGACAATCTTTATAATTTGAGAATTGGAGAGTTGTTTTCAATATCAGATTTGTATGCGCCAGACAAAAAGAGGTACTTAAAATATCATACAAAGTATATGTACAATGATATGACAATTGTTCAAGTTGAATTTGCTAAGAGTATTAAGATTGAAAATTTAGAACAAATTAATAAGATGTTTAAGAATAATAGTTTTGGATCGGTATCTATAAACTTGGTTCAGAAAGGTGAGAAAACCTTAATTATTAATATCTCTTATAAGATAACTGAAATAGGGTTGCAATTCAGTGAATATCATAAATTGAGAGATTTAAATATTGCTTTAGAAGATTTACTCAATCAAAAAATAAGTTTAACAATAGAATAAGGTTATTACTAACCTTTAAATAAAAAAAGCCGAAACGTGAGTTCCGGCTTTTTTGTTATTGATATAATTTATCAGCTTACTCTTCCTTCCATTCTTCACCTCTACCCGGTGTATAAGGTGTCGACCCCATTTGTTGTTCTAGGGCAGCTATTTCTTTAACATATTCTTTTATTGCTGCTAAAACTGGTACATATTCTTCTTTAGCAATTTTAATGTTGTTTATTGCTGTTGTGCTTGGTGCTGATGTAGAATTCCATATCCCATAAATTACTACACCAATTCTTTCATCTAATCCTGGGTAAGTCTCATATTGATGCTTCGCCATTTCGCCATCGCCCCAAAGAGCAAGTTCTGTTTTCTGAAATTTAGTTTCTAAGTCTTTTACATTGTTTAATAAGCTCAAATCAATATTAGGAGTTGTTTGGATAGCTGTTTTAATGTACTTTAACTTGTTTTGTAATTCTCCCATTAATCTTCCAGCACCATCAACAGACCTTCTTAATTCCGCAACTTCTTTTTGAAAAGCCAATAATGCTTTTTTGTCAGTAGCAGGTAGCGTAGTGTTGTTTAACAATTCAATTTCAAAAGCTTTTGGTTCAACTAGTTTTTCGGTTTTACCATTACTACTTAAATAAGCGGTAGCAGTATATTTTCCTGGTAAAGCTAATTGACCAACATCTTCAGAACTGTATCTTCCAGCTTTCTTCGCTTTTAACTTAATTGGTCCTGTCGGAGCATAACGGAAATTCCAAACAATTCTCTTAACACCAACACTCGCATCAGTTTTAATTTTTTGGATTTCATCACCACTTTCATCTTTAATTACAAAAACGATAAACGCTTTCTCTTCACTAGCTTCAGAATGAATACCTTCTTTAGAAGGGTAAGCATCATCAGTTGATATTTTTTCTTGAGCTCTTCGAATTTCCTGAACTGTTTTTAATGTATCGCTAAAATAATAAGTAATTACACTTCCAACTGGAGGGTTTTTAGCAGCATAAAACATTTCCCCTTGTGCATTTTTACCTTTATATCCTAAAGGGTTAGCGGTGTTAAACATCAATTGTGTTTTTACATCAAAAATGTGAAATTGCTTAGCTAATAATTGCTCATCAGCTAATTCTCTTAATGCAGAATAATCATCTAACACATAAAAACTTCGTCCAAAAGAGGCGAGTACTAAATCGTTTTCTCTTTTCTGAATTTCCATATCTCTAATAGCTACTGTTGGTAAACCAGCTTTCAATTGTGTCCAATGTTTACCTCCGTTTAAGGTTACAAAAATACCAAATTCAGTTCCAGCAAATAAAATGTTTGGATTTACATGATCTTGTTCTATACAGTAAACAGAACCTCTTTCTGGTAAGTTTCCTGTAATAGAAGTCCAACTTTTTCCTTTATCAGTACTCTTTAATAAATAAGGTTTGAAATCTCCTTTTTTATGATTGTTAAACGCTGCAAAAACAGTATTCGCATCATGTTTAGATGCTTTTAACATATTGACATAAGTCATTGCAGGAACAGTAGGGAATGAACTATACTTTGTCCATGTTTTGCCACTATTTTCTGAAACTTGAACTAAACCATCATCCGTTCCAACATAAAGTAAGTTTTCTTGTTTTGGAGATTCATCTAAGGCAACAATGTTTCCAAAGATAGTAGTAGACCTGTTTTTCATTACAGCATCAATACTCCAAACCTTATCCATTATTTTTAATTTGTTTCTATCCAAATTACGTGTTAAATCTCCACTTATTTCTTGCCAAGTATCACCTCTGTCATCACTTTTAAATAATTGCTGAGCAGCAAAATATAAACGTTTGTTACTGTGTGGACTAATCAATAAAGGAGCATCCCAATTCCATCTTAATGCAGCTCCATCTTTTTTAGGAAAAGGCTTAATTCCTGTTTTTTCTCCACTTTTCTTATCATATCTTACTAACCATCCATATTGCGATTGAGCATAAACGATATTCGGATCTGTTGGGTCAATTTGAGACTCAAAACCATCACCACCATTTGTAATGTACCAATCAGAATTTACAATTCCAGCATTGTTAGTCGTTCTTGATGGACCACCTTGGCTGTTATTGTCTTGCGTTCCGCCATAAATATTATAAAAAGGGTAGGCATTATCTAATGCTACTTTATAGTATTGAGTTAACGGTAAATTAGGTTTGTATTGCCAGTTGTCAGCATGATCCCATGTTTCATACATTCCTCCATCACAACCAACAATCCAGTGTTTGGTATTGGTAGGGTCTATCCACATACAGTGGTTATCTACATGCTTACTTTTTTCACCAGTCTTTATGAATGTTTTCCCTCCATCAATTGAATGGTGTAACCATGTGTTTAAAGAAAACACTTTGTTTTCATCATTAGGGTCACAAACAATTTCTTGGTAATAATTACCGCTAGTCGTATAGCTGCTTCTTTTTTCCCAGCTAGCACCTCTGTTTGTACTTCTGTAAAAACCACCTTTACCTTGTGATGCTTCAACAATTGCATAAATATATTCTGGATTTGCTGGAGAAATAGCTAAACCAATTCTTCCAATATCAACCTTAGGAAGTCCGTTATTAATTTTACTCCAATTTTTTCCACCATCAGTTGTTTTGTGAATTCCTGATTCTGGTCCACCACCTAAATAAGTAAAAACATGTCTTCTTCTTTGGTGAGCTGCAGCATAAATAACCTCAGGATTTCTAGGGTCCATTACAATTTCAGAAATACCAGTATTCTCACTAATATCTAATATGCTAGTCCAAGTTTTACCACCATCTATTGTTTTGTAAACTCCTCGTTCACCACCTTTAGACCATAATGGCCCGTAAGCAGAAACATACACAATGTTTGAGCTTTTTGGATGAACAATAATATTCCCAATATGCTCAGAAGTTTTCAATCCCATGTTCTTCCAACTTTTTCCTCCGTCTTCAGATTTGTAGATTCCATCACCGTAAGCAACACTTCGTTGATTGTTATTTTCACCTGTTCCCACCCAAATGATGTTATCATTATTAGGATCTATTGTTACACAGCCAATAGAATAAGAACCTTCACCATCAAAAATTGGAGTGTAAGTATTTCCTGCATTTTCTGTTTTCCAAACACCACCAGAAGCAACCGCTAAATAATATTGTGAAGTGTTATTTGGGTTTACAGCAATGTCTGCAATTCTACCAGAAGTAAAAGCAGGACCAACACTTCTAAACTTTAAAGCACTATATAGACCTGAATTGTATTTACTTTTAGGCGCTGATTTTTTCTTTTTTTGAGCATTTACATTTATTGATATAGCAACAGATAATGCTATTAATATTAATTTTTTCATAAAGATTGGTTTGTGTCTTTTAAGTATTGAGGAATATCACTTTTTTCAATAGGATAAGCATTTAGTGTTCCCATAGCTTTCGCTATCAACTCGTTTTTTTGGTTGTATATTTCTCCAGAAGCATGTATAATTCGATTGCCTTTGTGGTCTACTTTTCCTTTGCCGGTGAGTAAATCTCCTAAAAAAGCGGGTTTAAAGTAATTGATTTTAAATTCTACTGTAGATACTAATTTTTGTTCTGATGCAACTGTGGTTAAAGCTGCAACACCAATAATTCCATCCATCATTGCAGCAAGCATGCCACCATGTATTGCAGTAGAAGTAGCCAAGTGTTTTTTTACAACTTTCATTTTGTAAACGATTTCACCAGGCTTTATGATGCTTAATTCTAAATCGTTCTCTAAACCAAATTGGTTTACCTGATTATAAATTTTTAATACCTTCTCCATATAAAATGTGAAGGTAATAAAAAAGAGCAGTAAGATTTCTTACTGCTCTTCAGATTGTTTTATCTAAAAGTAACTAACCAATTAAAATTCAATCTTCAAATGTTATGTTCTCATACTTTTTAAGGTATTTCTTATAATTAACGATACTGTTCATTATCTCTTTAATAGAATGTATGGTGTTTTCATCTTTTACTAAATAAGCATAAGCTCCACTGTCTATTGTCTCTTTCCGTCTTTCTTCATTATCATCAGAAGAGATCATGACAATTTTTAGTTTTGGATTTTCTCCTAAAAATGCTTTTAGGGCTACATTACCATTTATATTCTGTTTGTCTTCTTGAAACAAGTTATAATCCAGAAAAATAATGTCAGGCTTTTCAGCTAACTTTTCAAGGCATAATTCAGCGGTTTCAAATTTAGAAACATTGGTTAAATATTTTTTAAAGAGCCAATTACCAATTAAACTACTGTAAAAATTATCATCATCAATAATAAAAGCTGTTAGTTTTTCACTTCTCATAGTTACACGTTTAATACTTACTAAAAGTATCACTATAGAAGGACTGATTAGTCGGTAAAAAAGCTGATTTTAATTAATATTTAGTACGTATATTTCCGTAGTGATTACATTTTTTTTATTGAACCAGCTCCGCTAATACTTTTCTCTACTTTAGGAGATCCTTTATACTGTACACTTCCTGCACCAGATACTTGTATGTTTAGTGTTTTTTTAGCGTAAACAATAGCACTTCCAGCTCCAGAAATATCAATAGTAGTATTACGTGTTTTTAATTTTTTTGCTTGTAATTCTCCTGCTCCAGAGATTTCAATATCAAAGTTGTTGGCAATACCGGACAGGGTAGTTTCACTTGCACCGCTCATCTCCATTGTTAAATTTTCAACATCTAAGTCTAAATCAACATCAGCTGCTCCACTAATATCAATTTCTAAATTATCAGCGTGATAGGTTCCTTTGTTTTTTAAATCGATTGCACCAGAAGCCTCAATTTCATCAACATCAACAACAGTAATATATAAATTTATTGACTTTGCGTTTCCGATAGATTTTTTAGATGAAATATATAGTGTGTTATTTTTAACCTCAGTTTTAATTAAGTCAAGTAGATTTTTATCCACTTCAAGTTCTAGTTTTTCGCTATCTCCTTGATTAAGTATTACTTCAAAATTACCAGAGATATCAATTTTACTAAAAGATGAAACAGTTCTTTTTTCATTTACAACCTCACCATTTCCATCAATTGTATTAATACAAGAATTTAATGTTAAAGCAACAACTATTCCTAAAAATATTCGTTTAATTTGCATAAGACAGATTTTTAAGTTCAAATGTAACAATTCTGTTTCTTAGGATGAAAATTATTATTTAATCAATAAAAAAGAGATTTTTATGAGATATCAACTTCAATTAGTGCAGCCGAAAATTTTTAAAATAACATTATTATTAACTGTTGTAACATTATTGTTTGCATGTAATACTGATGAGTTAGAGAAAAAAATAGCTGATTTAGAAGCAGATAAAATTGAAGCAGAAAGTAGCTTAGATGGTAAAGGAGAACTCATTGTAGACTTTATGTCTTCTATGAATGAAATCCAAGCAAATCTATCAACTATAAAAGAGAGAGAAAATATTATTGCTGCACGTTTCGATAAAGGGAATATGGAAATGAATAATAGTATGAAAGATGATATTATTGGTGATATTGATTTGATTAATAACTTACTTATTGATAACAAAGAAAAGATGGCTGATCTTCAGTCAAAGTTTAGAAGATCAACAAAAGAATCGAACCTGAAAATTGCAGAGTTAGAAACGATGATTGAAAATTTGGTTAAACAAATGGAACTAAAGGATAGTGAAATTGCAACACTTCATTCTCAATTAGCTGAAGCAAATAAGCAATTAGTTGTTATGTTTGATGAGTATAATAATAGATTAGAAGAACTTGGGAATAAAGAAGATGTATTGAATACAGCTTATTACTGTTATGGGTCTTCAAAAGAGTTAAAAGCACAAGGTGTAATATCTAAAAAAGGAGGTTTTATTGGTATTGGTAAAACAGCTCAATTGTCGGAAGATTTTAATAAAGACTATTTTACTCAAATTGATATTAGCCTTATTAAAGAAATTGATATAGCGGCAGATGAAGTTAAACTGATAACAAATCATCCAACAGAATCATACAGAATTGAAGGCGAAGATGGTATGCTAAAACTAGTTATTATTGATTCAGAATATTTTTGGGCTTCTTCTAAATACTTGGTAATAGAGGTAGATTAAAAGTTCTCAGATTAGAGTAAGATGGAGTATTAAACTTTAACACCTAAAACGCATACATCATCAATTTGCTCTAAATCACCTTTCCAATTATTAAAATAATTTGTTAGAACGGATAATTGCTCCTGCATTGTTTTATTATTATTATTATCAATAAGTAATTTTTTAAATTCCTTGTATTTTAATTTTTTACCTTTTTCACCACCAAACTGATCTGCATAACCATCAGTAAATAAATATATTTGATCACCTTTTAGCAGTGTTTGTTTATGATTGGTAAAAGGTTGTTGATGCGTAAACTTACCTATTGGTTGTTTATCAGATTTAGTTTCGTGTAATTTATTATCTCTAATAACTTAAAGAGAGTTATTCGCTCCAGAATATTCAAGCTCATAGGTTTTTGTGTTAAGAGAGCACAAAGCTATATCCATACCATCTTTAATACTGTCATCACCTTGTTCAAAAGTTTCAATAACAAGTTCAGTTACTTTATCCAAAATTTTGGCAGGTTCACTTAAGTTAAATTCTCTTACAGCTCTATTTAGCGCATTATGACAAACGACACTTACCATTGCTCCAGGTACACCGTTCCCGGTACAATCTGCAGCTGCAAAAAGAATGATATCTTCGCCTTTTTTTGAATTGGGGAAAGATCCATCCAATAAAAATCTCCAGCAATAATATCTTTAGGAAGGTAAAGTGTGAAACTATTTTTCAAGTGGTTTTTTAATAAAGAATAAGATGGGGAAATAGCACTCTGAATGCGTTTTGCATATTTAATACTATCGGTAATGTCTCTATTTTTAGTTTCTATTTGTTGTTTTTGAATTTCTAGTTTTTTGTTAGACTTACGCTTATTAATATTGCCTTTTGTAGAAATACCCACAATAATAAAGAGCAACAAGAAACCAATTAAAGAGCCTGTAATCAATGTCTCTTTTTGAGACTTTTGAGCAGAAGAAATTGCTTCTTGTTGCAATAGTTCTTTTTCACTAATTTCATATAACGCATTCATCTCCGCTATTTTTCCAGCATTTTCTTTGGTGAAAATTTCATTGTTAATTTTACTGCCAAGCTTTAAATAGTGTAACGATTGTAATAAATCTCGTTTCTGCTCATATACTTTAGATATTGTTATATATACCTCTCCAATTTCTGCAGTAACACCTAACTGTTCGTTTATTTTTAATGCTTCCAATAAAAAACCAATGGCTTGTTCAGGTTTGTTTTGGCGATATAACAAATCACCAAGAGAATTAAAAATGTTTGCCTGTTGCCACTGATCTTCTAGTTTTTCTGCAGCCTGTAAAGCACTTATTAAATACTCATATGCTTGGTTTTTTTTTTTTCAATATAAACCTCTCCAACATTACCTTTTATTAAAGAAACCCCGCTTAAATCGTTTAATACCTCATAAAACGTTAATGCTTTAAAATAATAGGTTAACGATTTTTCATAAAACTCTTCATCAGAATAAGAGTTGGCAATATTATTATAACACATTGCTATTCCGATTGAGTCGTTAATATTTTGGTAATATTTAAGTGACTTTTTTGTAAATTCAATAGCGTGCGAGTAGTTACCTAAATAATAGTGAATAATACCAATGTTGTTGTAAATGGTGTTAATCCCTTCGATATTATTGTCTTTTTCATAAATAGATAATATTTTAAAGTTGAGCTTTTGAGCTTCAGAATAGTTTCCTATATAATCATAAGCATTTGCAAGCGTAGTTAAACTATTTAAACTTCCTTTACTATAACCGATTATGCGAGATAATCGTAATGCTTTCTTTGAGTAATTTATAGATTTTATATAGTTTTTACCCATATAAAAATCAGCAATTTGATTGAGAACAATTACCTTAGAACTATCATTTCGTAATGATATTTCTAGTGATACCAGGCTGTCAAGACTATTAGCTTGTGCAAAAACACTTGAACAACAAGTGAAATATATAAACAGGAGGAAAAATTGAAATTTTATGAGGGTTTTAAAAACCATAATCGAAAGGTAATTATTTTATCAACTCTAAAAGCAACCTTTTAAAAATATCTTGCGTTATAGGATCAGATTAATAAAAATGAGAAATAAAAATTATATTACGATTAAACCGGTCTTAAGGTGTCCTTGGATATTGTTGGGTGATTTATAGTGTAATAAAAAATAAAAATTATATTAAAACCCAGTTCTGTTAATTCAGATCTGGGTTTTTTGTTTTGTTATGAATTTAAATATTTTCAAATCATATCGTAATTCTTTTAAAGGGTTATCTGTACAAATTTGGTGGCTCTCGTTAATTACACTAATTAATAGAGCTGGAACAATGGTTGTGCCTTTTTTGTCGCTATATCTGATAGAAGATTTAGGTTTTACGTTGAGTGATGTAGGATGGATTATGACTGCTTTTGGACTGGGCTCAGTTTGTGGATCTTGGCTTGGAGGAAAACTAACGAACAAGTTTGGCTTTTATAAAGTAATGTTTTGGAGCTTATTTGTTTCTGGAGCAATGTTTATTGGCTTACAGTTTATTCACTCTTTTGTGGGTATGTGTATTGGTGTGTTCTTTTTATTATTAGTGGCTGATGCGTTTAGACCAGCCCTTTTTGTTGCTGTTGCAACTTATTGTAAACCAGAGAATAGAACAAGATCAATAACGCTAATTCGCTTAGCAATTAATCTTGGATTTTCACTTGGACCTGCTGCTGGTGGAGCTATTATTTTAGCAATGAGTTATGCAGGGTTATTTTGGATAGATGGTATAACATGTATAGCTGCAGCGCTATTGTTTATTTATTTGTTAAATGAGCGAAAAAAAGGGAATGAGGTGAAAAAAGAAATAGTTGGAGTTAAAAAATCACCCTATAAGGATAAGGTATACCTCATTTTTATAGGCGCATTATTGTTAATCGGATTTACGTTTCTTCAGTACTTTTCTACTATCCCTTTATTTTATAGTGATGTTCATCAATTGTCAGAAAGTGAGATAGGTTGGTTAATGTCATTAAATGGCTTTGTCATTTTTTTAATTGAAATGCCGCTTGTTGCATTTTTTGAAAATGAACGATTCTCTAAATATAGAATACTAGCCATAAGTACATTCTTATTTGCAATCAGTTTCTTCATTCTAAACATGAGTAATTGGTTTGGAGTTTTAGTTTTTGGAATGTTATTTATGACTGTTGGAGAAATGTTAAACTTCCCATTTTTAAATTCTTTTGCAATGGATAGAGCTGAGAAAAATAATAACCATGCAGAATACATGGCTTTGTTTACCATGTCGTTTTCAGTAGCTCATATATTTGGACATAATTCGGGTATGCAATTAATAAATGCATTTGGATATGAGATTACTTGGTATATTATGGGAGGACTTTTATTGCTTTCTATCCTGTTTTTTGTGTGGCTAAAAAATGTAGTTAAAAAAGAAGAGAGTGAATTACTTTAAAATTCTAAAAATTTTCTGTTCAAGTTGTTCTGAAAGGTAGAATGTAGTTACTTCTAATTTATGAGCTTTGTAATTAATTCGAACAAAGCCATCAGAATCTTCAATCTCTTTTTTTACAGGTTTTAATGCACGTTCTATACTATTTCTAATACTTGTTACAAATGACTTTTGCATGGTATCAGTTATTTTATGAAAAACAACATCATTGTATCTTAGTTCTAAATTGTCCATAACGGGTAGTTATTTTTAGGACTATTTACAATCTCTGTACCAAAGTTATTTAAGGATCTATTATTTAGGATCAGGAGCTTTTTTCCAATTGATACAACGGACTTCTAAATCACACAAGTTGTTAGATTTGCTTAAATCATATGCTTTTACTTTAGCCTCTTCCTCTAGTCTTGTGTTTTGACTTCCACAGCCCTCATTACTAAATAAAATTTTATTGGTATTTAAATTAACAACATCACATTTTTTGCATTGATTAGGAAGCACAGCTCCATTAAATAGATTAGAGCAAGCTGTAAGAATTGTAAAAAATAGAAGAAGAATTACTGTTGATTTTTTCATAGAACTAAAATACAGCTTTATTTTATTTGTACATTTAGAGTTTAAATTTATCTTATGAGAAAAGTAAAAATAGTTTCGATATTTCTAGTGTTATTTATAGCATTAAGTAGTGCTGTAGAGATCTCAAAAATGGCAACAAAAACGAGCTCTTTAGTAATAAAAGGGTATGTTTTTGAAGGTGATAAAGAGGTGGATGGAGCATTGGTTAAATTGTATCAAAATAATAAAGTGGTACAAATGACCAAAACCAAAAGGAGTAAGTTCCAATTTATTCTTTTTAGTGGAATGCGTTATATGGTAGAAATTAACAAAGCTGGATCAATTACCGAAAGAATTCAAATATCTACAGAAGAGAAGACTCAATTTGGAGGGAAATATCTTTATGAATTTAAAGTAGATTTGATGAATACAAATAAATTTAAAGGTGTTGATATCTCTAATTTAGATTTTCCTACTGCAATTATTAAGTACAATAAAGGTGATGGAGAATATAAGCATGACGCTGCTTACAGTAAACAAGTAAAATCAGATCTTAAAAAACTGAGGGTAGAGGCTCAAGCTAAAAGATAGCTATTTAATTATTTTTTTTAGCACAACATAAGTTCCTGATCTACTTTGAGCATATTCAGGAATTGTTTCGCAATGGTCAAGTAAACCTTTTTTAATTTCCATATCAACCTTAATCGTTTTATTTAGGTATGGTTTTAATTGCTCTGCAGTTATATTACTTTCACAAACCTTTATAAAATAATCTTGAGTGGAGCAACGTAAGTAAAGCTCTTTGGTCTCCGTGAACTCACCTCCTTTGTGTGTAAATTCTTTTTCAATTAATTGACAGGTGATTGTTTGTGAATTGATTTCGTGGCGAGCGTTGACCAATGCGCCTCGTTGACCAATGCCCCATACAACTCGGTCTGTGTCAAATCAATTTTTAGTGAAACAAGTTACCGAATTATACGCGGTCAATGATAAAAAAATAGATGTCGTAGGGCATGGTCTCAGATTAGATCGGTACATAGATGATGAGATAAAGCAAAAAGGTGTTCTCTTAAAAAAACGATTTGACCCTAACAATGATACCCCAATATTTATTTATATCACGGATCTATTTAAAAGTCTGAAATTT
>CAJXEB010000036.1 GCA_913052585.1 uncultured Flavobacteriaceae bacterium
TTTCTTTCAGTATTAAATTATATAATATACCCCATAATTGCAATGACTGTTTATATAATTTTATACAATCCAGATTTAAGAGATATAATTACCAATACAGCAGCAAATTCTGCAGCATCTGGAGGTTATGGTCCTAATCAAGTGGCAACCGTTTTAGGCTTAGGAATTTTTGTTTTGTTTTCTAGACTTTTAATTCCTTATAAATTAAAAATCGTTCATTTATTAATGATGTTTTTTTTAGCAGCAATGACCTACCGAGGGATTTTGACTTTTTCTAGAGGAGGGTTACTAACAGCTGCTATAATGATTATTGCTTTTTTGTTTTTATTCTTTTTTCTAACCAATTTAAAAACAAAAGCTAAGTCTATTTCTAAATTAATAGGAGTAGGAGGAATATTGATATTTATTTGGGCATTAAGTATAGCACAAACAGGAGGCTTAATTGAAAATAGATATACTAATAAGGATGCTTTAGGGAGAGAAAAAGAAGACATAACCACAGGTAGAGCAGATTTAGCAATAATAGAATTTGAAGCTTTTAAAACACATCCATTTTTAGGAATAGGAGTTGGTAGGTCTAAAGGATTTTTTGTAGAAGAATTAGGGATTGAACTTCCATCCCATAATGAAGTATCTAGAATGCTTGCTGAACATGGGCTTTTTGGGATCTTTGCTTTATTAATTTTACTCATTGTGCCAATAACCAAGAACCCTTTAGGTCTAAAAAATATTTTTTTCTATCCATTTTTATTATTTTGGTTTCTTACTATCAATCATTCCGCCATGCGAATTGCTGCACCAGCTGTTATTTATGGACTCGGACTTATAAATATTACTCGTGAAAAAAAAAATACTTTATATAGGAAATAAACTTTCGAGTAAAGGAACCTTAACCACCATCGAAACTTTATCAAATTTGCTTAGCTCGGAAGGGTGTGAAGTAGTTTCGGTTTCTAATGTTCAAAATAAAATTGTTCGATTATTAGATATGCTTTGGAGTACCTTTAAATTTCGTAGCAAAGTAGATATAGTATTGATTGATACTTACAGTACACGAAATTTTTATTATGCTGTAATTGTTGCTGAAATATGTCGCCTTTTTAAGATTCCTTACATCCCAATATTACATGGAGGTAACTTACCATTTCGAATAGAAAAAAGTCCCAAAGTATCTCAAAAACTGTTTAAAGGAGCAAAAACGAATATTGCACCTTCTCATTATCTATTAAATGCTTTTAAAGAAAAAGGATATAGCAATCTAACTTATGTCCCCAATACTATTGAACTAAAAAAGTATCCCTATAAAAAAAGAGAAACTATTAAACTCAATTTATTATGGGTGCGATCTTTTTCTGAAATCTATAACCCACAACTAGCACTAGAAATTGTTGAAAAATTAGTAGCTCAAAACATTCAAGTAAGCCTCTGTATGGTTGGTCCTGAGAAAGATGGAGCCTTAAGGGATTGCCAGGAAATAGTTGCTCAAAAAAAACTTCCTGTTACGTTTATGGGGCTTTTAAGCAAAGAAAAATGGATCGATTTATCAAAGGATTTTGATCTGTTTATTAATACCACCAATTTTGATAATACTCCGGTGAGTGTGATAGAAGCGATGGCTTTAGGATTACCAGTAATTTCTACGAATGTGGGCGGGATTCCATATCTCATCGAAAATGGTAAAACAGGTGTGTTAGTACCTTCAAATAACTCACAAGCTTTTGTGGATGAAATTGATGCTCTTTTTAATAACCCTTTAAAAGCAATTGAAATTTCAAAAAACGCAAGAATTGCTGTTGAAAAATTTGATTGGGAAGTGGTGAAGGGCTTATGGAATAATCTTTTAAAATAGTTATTCTATTATCTTAAATCTAATAAAAAGAATGTAATTTAGCTATATCGAAATTTTAGTAAATGAATATATTAATTACAGGAGCTGCAGGTTTTATTGGTTCTCATACTGCAGAGCGCTTTCATAAATTAGGATATAAAGTTATTGGGATTGATAACTTTTCTCCTTATTATGACATTAATTTAAAGAGAATAAATGCTGAAATCTTAATAGAAAAAGGAATAAAAATTTTGGAATTAGATATACGTTCTTCCAATTTAAAAGATGAATTACCAATAGAAATTAATTATATCATTCATTTTTCTAGTCATCCAGGTATTTCAGATACTTCTACTTTTGAAGATTATTTAACTAACAATATTATTGCTACACAGAATTTGCTCAATTGGTCATTAAGCTTGAAAAACAAGCCTTATTTTATAAATATTGCAACATCATCTATTTATGGATTGGAAGCTACATTAACTGAAGACCAGGCTCCTTTACCTGCATCTTGGTATGGAGTTACAAAATTAGCAGCAGAACAATTGGTGTTTTCATATATTAGAAAGAATGAAATCAGAGGGACTTCACTTAGGTTATATTCAGTTTATGGACCAAGAGAACGACCAGATAAGCTTTATACAAAATTATTAGATTGTGGTATTAACAACAAAGAGTTTCCATTATTTGAGGGAAGCGAAAAACATTTAAGAAGTTATACCTATGTTCAAGATATTATAGATGGAATCATTAGTGTTATTGGGAAAGAAGAGTTATGCAATGGTGAAATATTTAATTTAGGTACTGAAGAAGAAAATACAACAGCAAAAGGCATACAGATAGTTGAAGAATTGTTAGGGATGAAAATTAAAAAGAAATTTCTACCTCCTCGTCAAGGAGATCAGTTGCGGACAAAAGCTAATATTAATAAAGCTAGAAAAATTCTAAATTACAATCCTACTACAAAATTAAGAGATGGACTTCAAGCTCAATTAAACTGGTATAAAGAAAGTTTTTAAAAGCTTTAATTTTAGATTGTCTTTTTTTAAACTATATATGCTTAAATAATTCCCTATTTTTGAGTTTGCCCAATTAATTCTAACTACCCATGTCCCAAAAATCAAATATACATTTTGATATTTCAGAACGTAAAATTCTTTTACGGGTATTTGATATTATAAGTGTTCTTAGTTTGCTTTATTTGGTAGGCTTGGTTTTTGATTTTGATTACTTTAAAATCAATGAACAAAACTGGGTATGGTCTATTGTATTGGTAGTTTACTTGAGTGTTTTTGCAACTATTTTTGAATTATACGATTTGCAAAAAGCAAATAAATTTGAAATAGTTATTCAAAATATTATCTTAACGTCCTCTGTAACCGTATTATTCTATTTGTTAACTCCTTTTTATACTCCCATGTTACCGGAGAATAGGTTACAAATAGTCTATTTTTTTCTATCCATTAACTTATCACTATTTAGTTGGCGTTATGCTTATATAACACTTATATCTGCTCCAAGGTATTTTAAAAAAGTACTATTATTGTGCAGCACACAAGAATTGGACACGATAGTTAACTCGTTACATAAATCAGATCCAAACTATAGAGTTATTGGATTTATAAATACCGATACAAAAAACAATACACCTTACCTTAGGGGAGATATTAAAAAATTTAGCGCTCTAAATATATCGGATGTCATTACTGGAAATTTAATTTCAGAAGTAGTGATAGCATCATCTGAAGACGATGCTATTTCTGTAACTTTATATAATCAACTTCTCCTTTTATTAAAAAAAGGAGTTTCCATTCGAGAATATACCCAAGTTTATGAAGACATTACTCATCGGGTTCCAGTTCAACATGTAGCTAAAGATTTTTATAGGTATTTTCCTTTTAGCAGGAGTAATCAGAATAAATTATACTTATTTTTTCATCGTTTACTGGATTTATTATTTTCCATTATAGGCTTAACTTTTGGATTGCTTATTTCTCCGATTATTCTAATTGGAAATGTATTCGCTAATAAAGGGGCCTTTTTTTATACTCAAGAAAGAGTAGGACGTAACGGAACTTTCTTTAAGATTTATAAACTAAGAAGTATGGTCACGGATGCCGAAAAGGATGGAGCTGCTTATGCGTCAAAAAATGATGAGCGGGTTACTAAATTTGGAAAGTTTTTAAGAAAATCTCGATTCGATGAAATACCACAATTTATCAATGTAATTAAAGGGGATATGAGCGTGATTGGCCCTAGACCAGAACGTCCCGTTTTTGTAAAAGAGTTATCTAAAAAAATTCCTTTCTTTGAAGTTCGGCATATCGTAAAACCAGGAGTGACTGGTTGGGCACAAGTTAATGCAAGCTATGGAGCTACCGAGAACGATGCGCTAGAAAAATTACAATACGATCTTTTTTATATCAAACATCGAAGCTTGTTTTTAGATATAAGCATTGTGTTTAAAACATTAAGTACCATTATTTTTTATAGAGGGCAGTAATTATTTAGCTATATGCTTTAAGCATTAGGCTATAAACTGTTAACTGCAAAATTCTAAAGTATATATTATCTAAGAGCGCAGTAATCTATTCTTTATATGAAGTTTTCGTTTTTTTATCGAGCAACATTGGTTTTGAAATAATATACTAAAAATACATACCTAATTAACAAGGCAATTAATAACGGTATTAATCCATAAGCAAATACTTGAACTCCTGTGACCCAATGTATCGTCATAAGCACAAGTATTAGAATTTGAAACATTGCATACCTTTTAAGCCACGATTTTGGATGTTCCTTAGAGATAGCAAAAACAAAAAATAAGGATAAAGGAGATGCCCATAATAAGTTATAGTTATTATGGGTGGTAGAATGATCTGTTGCAAACCAAAGAAAAAGTAAAAGAAGTCCAATAATTCCGGTAATACTATAAATACTAACATCAAGCCAACGATTTCTGGTGTTGTTTTTAAAATCCTTATAGGTAATTCCTAAAATAATAAACGCCAGTAATCCTAATATAAATAAGGGGCTTGTAAAAAAGTTAGCTATTTTTTCTTTGGGTGAATTATTAAATAGATCTACGGTGTTTTTCACTAAACTTATATCTTCTTGGCCTCTATTTAAGTTAGCTTTATCTGCCGCTTTAAAAACATATTCTGGTAAAAATTGATGTTCCCAATAAGTAGCTTTTCTATCCACAACAGCACCTATAGCGATATCCATTCCGAAACTTCCCCAAGTATTCCAATCTACATTTTTTTGAATTAGCTCTCTAAATGTATGGGAATTTGAATCTAAGTCATCTTGATAAGTAATTTTACCTTTTAAAACTGTTACCAGAACATCTCGCATTTTGGTAGCGCAGTTATCAAAAAAGAAATCATACTTATATTCCCTGTTTTCTGGTTTGAAGTTGTTTTGTAGAAAATTAAAGATGTCTTGTTTTTCTGAAGGGTTTAAGTCTAATATTTGTTCTTTAATCCATCTGTTTTGATTGGAATAATAATTATAAAAAGGAGTGAAATTATTTCGGTCTAATTTATATAAAAGCTTTCCTTTAGCAAATTTCATGTAGAAATTAGGGGTGTTAAAATCGTAAACACCATAATTATAAACCACATCGATATTTTGTTTGGAATCTTTTACTCTAAAGGCACTATGGCCAAAACTATCATTTAAAACAATCCCGGGACCCATGGTTAGAATACTAACTTCCGCTGTTTCAGAAAGTGTAATTTCTTGAGCCATCATCTTAGCTGGAAGAACTATAAATAAAGAAAATAATAAAATAAGAATGTGATTCAACTTCATTTTAAAGAAATACATGTTAAAATTAAAAAAACTACGATTACCTAAATAAACTCCAATCTAAAGTAATTGAAAATATATTAGAATATAAAGCAGCACTCTGATCTCCTAAATCAGTAAGTGCATAATCAATTTGAATTCCTTTGTATTTAAATCCAACTCCAATATTAGGCTGAAATCCTAGAGATTCGTTTCCATCTAATTGTGTAATGTTTTGGAAATTTCCAACTCCAGCTCTTATAAATACCATGTCTATATAACCAAATTCAAGCCCAAGTGCAGGAGTGAAGCTAGTAAAGGAAGTAGAAATAAGATCGTTAGTTTCAGCAAATCGAAAGTTTAAATCTATTTCAGTAAGTAATGCATAATCATAATGAAAAATAAATTTTCTTGACATCCCAAGGTTTAATTTTGGAATGGTGATCTCGGTGGTTTCGGGTAATTCTTGATTTTGTCCTTCTATGGCTCCTTGTATTTCAGCAAATTTCTCTTCATCTATAGCCCAAGCATTAAAAGTGGTGGTAATATCACGAACCATAACACCAAATTGCCAATCGTTTTTGTTAAACTGGAGTCCTAAATCAAAACCAAAGCCCCAAGAGGAAGCAAAATCACCAATAATGCGACGTATCACCTTTGCATTTACACCTATATTTAAACCGTCTAATGGTAGCGCTCTTGCATATGAAAAAGTAACACCATAATCTGCTGTTGAAAAAAGACTGATTCGACTATAATCAATATTTCCTTGGTCATCAATTAATTGGGTGGTGTTTAAAATATCATCAACTCCAAAACGTATAATAGAAATAGCCACTGCACTACGATCATCTAAGGGCATTGCAAATGCGCCATAATCATAACTGGCAATGTTTGCAAAATAAGAAGCGTGCATTAATGACAATTGATTGTCTTCTAAATTCAGTAATCCTGCTGGATTCCAATACCCTGAGTTTACATTGGCTGTAGAAGCTGTTACTGCATTTGCCATTCCGAAAGCAGCAGCATCTACTCCAATATTCATAAACTCATTAGAATACTTTCTAACAGATTGAGAATTTGCAATGATGCAGATAAATAATAAACCAATAAATAATTTCTTCTTCAAGCTTTACAATTTGGGCAAATATCTTACTATTTTACAAGATAATAAACTATAATATGGTGTACATATTGTAATAGATGAAAATACTTTTCGATTTTTACATTTTTTATAAGTAATGATTTAATAAGTGGATGGTTTAATGAGAAAAGAATGAATAAGGTAATAATTGAGTTTGTAACTAATGTAATGATGTTCTAAGGTATTTTTTACCTTACAAAGCTGTCTTTGCGAACGTAGTAAAGCAATCCCTTAAAAATTTAGGTATGTATAATGAGATCGCCACGTTACCTATTAATAGCGGGAATCCTCGCGAAGACATTGTAATTCAAAAGAAAAAAGACTGAAGAATCTATTAAAACTTATTATTGAGTAAAATGTTCTAGCAATAATTTATACTTTTACATTCCATTTAGCCATTAAATAATTTAAGCATTACCACATGAAAAAGCACATTCCTAATTTCATCACATCTCTTAATTTACTTTGTGGATGTCTGGCCATTTTATTTGTAGTAAGTGGAGATTTAGTAATAGCTTCCTTATTAGTTATAATTGGATTGTTTTTCGATTTTTTCGATGGCCTAGCAGCAAGATTGCTTCGTGTGCAAAGTGAAATTGGTAAACAATTAGATTCTTTAGCAGATATGGTTAGTTTTGGTGTAGTACCTGGATTGGTAATGTTTCAATTACTTAACAAAGCAATCGTACCACAAGCACTAGAAACAGGGTTTAAAAATGCAGAAATCATTAATGGTTTAGAAGCGGGAATGAGTTTTATTCCATTTATCGGAATGCTTATTATTATTGCATCTGCCTATAGACTTGCGAAATTTAATGTAGATAGCCGACAGACAGATAGTTTTATTGGCTTGCCGACTCCTGCAAATACATTATTAATTATTAGTTTGCCATTAATATTTCAATTTCAGTACACACCTTTTATAGAAAGCATCATTTTTAATCAATGGTTTTTAATAGGAGTTACCATTATTAGTTCTTTCTTGCTAAATGCTGAGATCCCTTTGTTTGCTTTAAAATTTAAAACTTGGGATGTTGCTTCCAATAAAATTCGATATGCATTTTTAGCAATTTGCATCCTTGCAATCATCCTATTAAAGTTTATTGCTATTCCTTTTATTATTATACTTTATATACTGATGTCATTAATCTGGAAAAAATAAAGATTATTTTTCAATAATTTTAATTTTAAACAGTTTGTTCCAGTTTTTTCCTGTGATATAAAGAATGTTAGGTTCTCCTTTGTAAGCAATTCCGTTGAGAACTTCATCCTCTGGATTGGCAACAGTTACTTTATTTTTTAAAGTAGTTAAATCGATAACTCCTTCAACAGCACCATTTTTAGGATCTACAATCGCAATAGCATCTTTAAGATAAATGTTTGCATATATTTTTCCTTCCACCCATTCCAATTCATTTACCGATTTTATCTTACTAGAATTGGTGTAAATTTCTATATAGTCTTCTTCAGCAAGAGTATTTGCATTTAGTTTCCATATTTTTTGAGTTCCATCACTTTTAAAAATACTTGTTCCGTCCTGACATAATCCCCAACCTTCCAGACTTTTTCCATAAACAAAAGAACCTGTCTTTTTTAAGGTTTCTAAATCATAAATAAAGCCTGTTTTTTCCCTCCAGGTTAATTGGTAAATTTTATTATTTAAAATCGTTAACCCTTCCGCAAAATAAGCATCCGCTAACGGAATAGTAGTAAGTACTGTTCCAGTTTTATAATCTGTTTTTCTTAGAGTTGAATTTTTATATTGCCCAGTACTTTCATATAATGTGTCCTTAGAAAACTCAAGTCCTTGAGTATAAGCAGTAGTATCGTGAGGGTATTCTTCTAAAATAGTATAGGTATATAATTTAGGTTTTATGAAAGAAAGTAGCGTTACTTTTTTTGAAACTTCATATTCATTTCCTTCCGAATACACCTTCGCAATTAATGATCTATTTCCTAATTTTTGATCTTTAAGGTTGATCATTTTTTCGGAAAGATCCATTGAAGAAATAACCCTTTCCGAATTCATATAATAGACAACAGAATCGATAGTATTATTCTTTTTATTATTTACGGATACTGAAAAACGATCCTTTGGAGTATAGGTTTTTTTAGCATTTTTAATGGTAAGTTCAAATAATTCACTAGCTGAAGTAACTTTTTTCTCACAACTAATAAAAGAAAATAACGTTAAGTTGGTAAGTAGGAGTAGCTTAAATAATTTCATTGTTTTAATAAATTTTCTGCAAGGTATTTATTATTAACCAAACCATAGTACATTTTAATGTTTTCATCGATTTTGCTATAAATCTAAACTTAATATCGATGAAATTTTCAATTCTTCTTTTAGAATTGAGAAAATAATTCGAAATTTTAAACTAATATTCATCGTAATGCACAATGGCTTAATCAACTATAATAATTCTTTAATAATTTATAAGAAAAGATTGTGAAAAATGTAAAATACAGTATCTTTGCAGCGGCAAGTCCTACACAACTAGCTCCTGTTGAATCCCCCAGGGTGGGAACGCAGCAAGGGTAAACGGTCGTAGCAGTGTGATGTAGGTAGCTTGCCATTTTTTGTGCCCTAAATTTAGATATTTTTAAATCAAAACTTTCAATTACATATCTTTGCTAAAATGGTAAAAGTAGTATTAGTTACAGGTGGGTCATCAGGAATTGGTAGAGCAATTGGAGAATTGCTTTCTGAAAAGGGATTTATGGTATATGGTACCAGCAGAAATCCTGAAAAATATAGCGATTTTGTTTCCTTTCCTCTTTTAAAAATGGAAGTTACCGATCCTAATTCTATTAAAGAAGTTGTTGCTACTATTATTGAGAAAGAACAACGGTTAGATATTGTTGTTAATAATGCAGGAGTTGGTATTACAGGTCCTATTGAAGAAACTCCCGAATTAGAAATTAAAAAAGCTTTTGATATTAATCTTCACGGACCAATTAATGTTATAAAATCGGTACTGCCTCAAATGCGTAAGCAAAAAAGTGGTTTGATTATTAATGTTACTTCCATTGCCGGATACATGGGCTTGCCTTATCGTGGAATATATTCTGCAACCAAAGCAGCCCTAGAAATTACAGCAGAAGCATTTAGAATAGAGATCAAACAATTTGGTATTAAAATGACCAATATTGCTCCAGGAGATTTTGCAACTAATATTGCCGCTGGGAGATATCATGCACCTGTTTTAGAGAATTCTCCTTATAAAGATGCATATAGTAATACATTGGAAATGATGAATGCGCATGTAACCCAAGGAAATAACCCTCTTGAATTAGCCAATGTAATTTTAAAAGTAATTAATAAAAATGCACCTCGCGTACGTTATAAAGAAGGAGATATAATTCAAAAATTCTCTATTGTATTAAAACGAGTTTTACCAAGTAATTGGTATGAAAAAATGCTAATGAAGCATTATAAGTTGAAGTAAAACCATTTTTAATTTATTAACATTTATAACTCGTAACTTTTTATATTAAAAGTTTCACCACCTTTATTACTTATGTATTTTTGCGGAAAATAACACATACTTTTTTCACTAATTAAATCCAATTCTATGAAATTTTTTGTTGATACTGCTAACCTTGATCAAATACGCGATGCTCAAAACCTAGGGGTTTTAGATGGTGTAACTACCAATCCTTCGTTAATGGCAAAGGAAGGGATTACAGGTCGTGAAAATATATTAAAGCACTACGTTGCAATTTGTAATATTGTAGATGGAGATGTTTCTGCAGAGGTTATTGCTACCGATTTTGATGGAATGGTTAAAGAAGGGGAAGAACTTGCAAGTCTTCATGAACAGATTATAGTTAAATTACCTATGATTAAAGCAGGAGTTAAAGCTGCAAAATATTTTTCTGATAAAGGAATTAAAACCAATGTGACTTTAGTATTTTCTGCTGGACAAGCTTTATTGGCTGCAAAAGCTGGAGCAACGTATGTATCTCCTTTTATTGGAAGACTTGATGATATCTCAACAGATGGATTGAATTTAATTGCAGAAATTCGTTTGATTTACGATAACTATGGATTTGAAACTCAAATTCTAGCGGCTTCTGTACGTCATACGATGCATGTAATCGATTGTGCAAAACTTGGAGCAGATGTTATTACTGGACCATTATCGTCTATTGAAGGGTTGTTAAATCATCCATTAACAGACATTGGTTTAGCTAAGTTTTTAGCAGACTACAATAAAGGAAATTAATTCTAAAACTTTATTGGTTTAGATATCCCAGAAGGATTTCTTCAATATTAATATTGAACAGGTTGGTGCTGCCATTTATGATTATCCCATTTTCGTCAACAATGATGGCTTTGTTTACCGTGTAAATAACTAGTTCCTTTTCAGCTTTAGAAGTGTTTTCAAATTGAAATTCTTTACCCTTTTTAAATCCAGATTTATTAATAATTGAAATCCAATTATTAAAATTAGAATCAGTATTAATTCCAATAAAGTCATATTCAGGAAATTTTGAATTTAGTTCAGAAACACGATAGTGTATGTTCTTACTATGATTCATTGATTTTTCAGACCATAAATATAATACTGTTGGGTTTTTAATAATACCCTGTAAATCCTTGATGGTGTTTTCTGTAGTAATTAAGGTATGATTTGAGATTTTATTTCCCGGGGTTAATTTCATAGAAGCACTTGCAAGGTCTTTTATTTCGTGGTGATGTTTTTTGTTTGAATTAGTCTTAAGAAAAAGATTTAGTATTTTTTCCTGACTCTCACTTTCATTACAACTTAATAAATACCTTCCAGCAATACTCGTTATCATAATATTTTTTAAAGAGTCATTGGTTATAGTTTGATCTATTAATTCAATTTTACGGTAACTATGACCAAACGAATTACGTGCGTAATAGTCAGTTTCATCAGTGGCTTCCATGGCTAAATTGTCAAAATACCTAAATAAAAAGCGATAATAAGGAAAATATGAGCGTAGTGTTTCGCTTCCAAAATCAATGATATTTCTATGTGTATAGAAGTTTTTAGGAATTTCAAAATAACTCTCCGATTCTTTTTTGCGTTCGTTTGCAGTTATATAAATTTCTTTTTTTGAATAATAATCATAATTAATACTTGCTTCTGCTACTTCTTTGAATTTATCGTCTGGGTCATTTTTTAATACAAATTCATTATAAATTAAAGACCTTATGTTTTTAAGGGAATCTAATTTTTCTTCAAAACTCATAGGTGCTAACTTATAAAGTTTGGGCATTAATTCAATTTCCTCTTCATTATGCAAAAACATTTCCATTAAAAAATTATTTTTTTCTGCACCAAGTCCTGTATAAGAAAGAGATTCATCAAAATCTAGGGTATTCACCCGAAGCATTAAACTGTCTGAGGTCTCTAGATAAAATACTTGATACTCTTTATGTCTAAATGAATAAAGGCCCGATTTTATGTTTTCTGCTTTGTATATAAAATAATTATTAGCATCTAATTTAACGCTGTCTAAAAATTGTTCGTCTTTATAAAAAAGGACGTAATCTCCTTTAGGATTTACAATTTCTCCACCGACATAAGTAAAAACTGTAGTATCATCTTTCTTGTTTTTACAAGAAAAAATAATAACCGAAATAATACATAAAAGAAGTAGATTTTTAATCATATGAACATAATAAGTCATTCAACAAAAATAAAACCTACTGACCATCATTTTGTTAATAACGAGTTAAAAGAAAATAAAATATTTAAAATGCTCTAATTTGACTTAAATAGTTACTTTTGCGCCAAATTTTACAAAGAAAAAACTATGCTTTCAGTTTCTAATTTATCGGTTCAATTTGGTAAACGTATATTGTTTGATGAAGTAAACACTCAGTTTGTTCAAGGTAATTGCTACGGTATTATAGGTGCAAACGGCTCTGGTAAATCTACATTATTAAAAATAATGTCAGATAAACAAGACCCAACTTCAGGTCATGTTCATTTAGCTCCAGGTAAAAGAATGTCGGTTTTAGAACAAAATCATAATGCTTTTGATGAATTTATGGTTTTGGAAACCGTGGTAATGGGTAATAAAGATTTATTTAAAGTGAAGTCTGAAATAGATAAACTTTATGAAAATTATACGGATAAAAATGCTGAAAAAATAGGAGAACTTCAAATAATATTTGAAGAAATGAACGGTTGGAATGCCGAAAGTAATGCTGCTACTATGCTATCTAATTTAGGTGTAGGCGAAAGTTCACATTATACTTCTATGGCAGATTTGGATGGTAAGCAAAAAGTGAGAGTGCTTTTAGCTCAGGCTTTATTCGGAAATCCTGATGTTTTAATTATGGATGAGCCTACCAATGATTTAGATTACGAAACTATTTCTTGGCTAGAGAATTTCTTAGCTAACTACGATAATTGTGTGATTGTTGTTTCTCACGATAGACATTTCTTAGATTCGGTTTGTACTCATATTAGTGACATTGATTTTGGTAAGATTACTCATTTTAGTGGTAATTATACCTTCTGGTACGAAAGTAGTCAATTAGCTGCTAGACAAAGAGCACAGCAAAACAAGAAATCAGAAGAAAAGAAAAAGGAATTACAAGAATTTATAGCTCGTTTTAGTGCTAATGTTGCAAAATCGAAACAAGCAACATCTCGTAAAAAAATGATCGAAAAGTTAGATATAGAACAAATTAAACCATCTAGTAGAAGATACCCAGCTATTATTTTTACTTCAGAACGAGAAGCAGGAGATCAAATATTAAATATCGAAAAATTATCTGCTAATATCGATGGTGAAGTGCTATTTAATAATATCGACTTAAATTTAGATAAAGGAGATAAGATAATTTTATTTTCTAAAGACTCAAGAGCTACCACTGCTTTTTATGAAATTATTAGTGGAAATCTAAAACAAGATAGCGGTAAGTTTCAATGGGGAGTCACCACTTCACAAAGTTACTTGCCTTTAGACAATCAACAATTTTTCGAAAAGAAAATGAGTCTAGTAGATTGGTTACGTCAATGGGCAAAAACAGAAGAAGAGCGAGAAGAAGTCTTTATTCGTGGATTTTTAGGTAAAATGTTATTTAGTGGAGAAGAGGCATTGAAAATGTGTGATGTTTTATCTGGAGGTGAAAAAGTTCGTTGTATGTTAAGTAGAATGATGATGATTCGTGCTAATGTTTTAAAATTAGATGAACCTACAAACCATTTAGATCTAGAATCTATTACGGCTTTTAATAATACGTTAAAAAACTTTAAAGGAACTGTTATGCTAACTACTCATGATCATGAGTTTGCACAAACTATTGGTAATAGGGTTGTAGAATTGACGCCAAAAGGAGTTATTGACCGTTATATGACCTTTGAAGAGTATATGGGAGATGATAAAATTAAAGAGCTCCGTACCAAAATGTATTCATAATTATACTAACCTTTTTTAGAATTTTTCTCAAATAAATCTAATACAGATTTAGCAGTAGCTATTTCTTCATTTCTTATATACATTCTTATTTGCCCTGGTACTCCAGCTGCAAAACCACTTAATATACCGCTTTGATGGTCGTCTCTAATAATAGGGTTGATGTCTAATTCATTTAGGCTATTAATTAATGGTTGAGCCTCAATTGTAGATCCTGTATAAATCCGAGTTGATTTTTCACCTTTATTCATAACTAATTTGTTTAGGGTTGATTATAAAGATACAGAATTTTTAAGAATAAAACAATGACAAATGTTCCTTGATTAAGCAATCAGTTGTTGTATTCTTTTTTTTTTAAAAAAATAGTTGGATAGAGGAATTTTATCATCAAAAAAACCACATACTACTCCATAAACTATATAAAAGGTTTTACAGCAAACTATTGTCAAACAAAAAAGATAAGGCATTAGAATGCTTTAATATAGTCTAAGAGGAATATGTTTTAAATAGTTTTTGTTATATTAAGAAAGGTTCTTTTTTTTTTATTTATTTTTACTCTCTAAATATTTTTATATGATTGAACATTATTTTGACTGTCCACATTGCTGGGAAAATCAGTTAAAAATGATTGACTCATCTGTTAATCATCAAAACTTTATTGAAGATTGTCAAATTTGTTGTAATCCACTTGAATTTGAATTCATTATTCAAGAAAATACATTACAATCTTTTTCTGTGATCTCTATTGAGCAGTAAAGATCAATCACTAGCATTTATCAAAGATGAAACGGTATAATTAGTTTCAATAGATAATTATGATAGTTGATTTCTATAAATTGTGATACTAAAATGGTGTTATAGGTTAAGGAATCAGGAAAGTATTAAGAGTCTATAAATAAAAAAACCAGTAATGTATAGACTAACAAAAGCTATACAAGTTTCTGAGTACCGAGAATGGGAGTCGAACCCACACATCCATAAGGACACATGGCCCTCAACCATGCCTGTCTACCAGTTCCAGCACCTCGGTATTAATAGTACTTTTTAGAAACTAAAAAGTCGAGACACAATGCTCGACTTTTTTAGTGACCTGGCTGGGGCTCGAACCCAGGACCACCTCCTTAAAAGGGAGGTGCTCTACCAACTGAGCTACCAGGTCGTCATTCTAACAATAAAGTTTTATCTGAATGCGGGTGCAAATATACTATCATTATTTCTATATTTCAAAGCAATTTTAAGTTAAATTTGAATAATATTTTTTTAGCTTCATTATGAAACAATTACACCTCTAAACTTAAAATGAAACAAGCGTGTTAAAATCATTCATACTCAATGGAATGAATAATAACGAATAGCAAATGACCATAAAAAAACAATAAATATAGACACATGAAAATAGTTTTAATTGGTTATATGGGTAGTGGGAAAACTACTATTGGGAAACAATTATCAACTTCCTTGAACTATAAATTTATAGATTTAGATCAAGCTGTTGAAAATGAAGAACAACAGCTTGTTTCTGAAATATTTTCAAAAAAAGGAGAAATCTATTTTAGAAAGAAAGAAAGAAAGGTTCTAGAAACCATAATAACTAAGGATTTAGATATAGTTTTAGCAACAGGAGGAGGTACTCCATGTTTTGGAGATACTATGGAATTTATAAAATCTTCAGAAAATACTATAACTATCTATTTAAAGTCCTCGAATCAGGAATTAACCCAAAGACTCTTTAATGAAAGATTGAATAGACCCTTAATTTCTCACATTGAATCTAAAGAAATATTAAATGACTTTATAAGGAAGCATCTTTTTGAAAGGTCTTATTTTTATAATCAATCTGAATTTAAAATAACAACAGATAGTCTATCTATTACAGAGGTTATAGAGGGAATTAAAAATAGAATAAGTAATTAGTCTAATCGAGCGAAATAGTTTCCCTTTTCAAAAACAACTGATATATTTTCATTGATAGATGTAGAAAGTGAAATTCCTTTAAAATCTGCTTTTACAGGGTATTTTTTATGATTTCTGTCAACCAAAACAACCGTATTAAACTGTTTAAGTGGTACTCCTAAAAAATGTTTAATTCCGTAAATTAAAGTAGTACCAGAATGAAGAACGTCGTCAACTAAAACCAATGACTTATTTTTATACTCTTCAGGTTTTAATGAGGTTTCTATGGGGTTTGTTGGGATTTTCTTATCAATAATTACTTTACACATCGTAACTTTAATTGGTGATATTTTTTCAAGGACAGTTTTTATTTTCTGAGCAAATAAAAATCCGTTTTCAAATATACCAGCAATAATAACTTCTTTTTCAGAAACATTATTTTCATATATCTGATATGCAATTCGTCTTATTTTATGATCGATTTGTTTTTTATCCAGAATTATATTATCAATTTGAGTCATTAAAAAAAAGTTTTTTCAAAGATAGTAAATGAGAGCTTAATCATCAGAAGTAGTTTCTGTAAAATCTTCTAAATCTCTTCTATCTTTTTTGCTAGGCCTACCAGTTCCTTTTTTGCGGTAATAATCTTTAGCGTATTTAAGTAATTCTGTTTTTTCAAAAGCTTCTTTTGGGGTAGTATCCATCCTATAGATACCCACTAATTTAGCGCCTACTCTGTGAGGAGGTAAATCAAGTACTTGTAATTGATAATGTATTTGATTAATTCGAACTTCTATAGCATCGCCAGGATAGACATCTCTTGACGGCTTTACAGATTTATCACTAATTTTAACAGCACCTTTTTTACATGCTTGAGTCGCTATACTCCTTGTCTTATAATAACGAACACACCATAAATATTTATCTACCCTCATTTATTAAATTGATGTTAATCTGGAATGTAAAAATACAGTAAAATCGTATCTTTGCTAACTTAAAAAAATAATATGAGAAAAAATAAACTTTTAATACCCATTGCTACATTATTAATTGTGATGTTTTCATGTAATGATGATGATGATGATGGAGTAATAGTTATTCCACCTCATGAAAGGAGTGATGAAGTTATAGTGGCTCAAGAAGAAGTTGAGGAGTATTTAGATACCCATTTTTATAATTACGATGAATTTGAAAATCCACCTGTTGATTTCAATTACAGAATTGTTTTTGATACCATTTCTGGGGAAAATTCATCAAAAATGCCATTAACGAGTCAAGTTACTTTTAAAATGGTAGCTGATCTTATTGATGAAAATGTAGAATATAAATTATATTATTTAAATGTAAGACAGGGTGAAGGTGAAAGAGCAGAGTTTACAGATTTAGCAACTGTAAGTTACGAAGGAACTATTTTAAAAGAAGCTCTTTTAATAGATTCATCTATTTCTCCTATAACATTTGATTTAACACAAGTAATAGATGGTTTACAAAAAACTATTATTGAATTTAATGGTGCAACTGATTTTACAGAAAACCCAGATGGTACATTAACTTTTGATGATTATGGGATAGGTGCTGTTTTTATACCTTCTGGATTAGGGTATTACAATACACCTCCAAATGGCAGTCCTATAGAATATTATGCTCAATTAATATTTACATTCCACTTGTATTCTAAAGAAAAATCTGACCAAGACTCTGACACAGTTTTATCCTCTTTTGAAGATTTAAACGGGAATGGAGACGAGTTGGATGATGATACAGATGCTAATGGAATTCCAAATTTTGCTGACCCAGATGATGATGGTGATGGCAGGTTGACTAAGTATGAGGTTGAAGCTAAAGAATATGAACTAAACCCTGGTGATACAGATCCTGTATTAGAAGATAATGAAGTTGAGATGCAGCGTAAAACAAATAGCCTAACAGGAGTAGTCACTATATATACTGTAGTTTTTACAGATGCAAATAATGATGGTGTTGCAGATTATTTGGATGATGAGTTATAGAAACAAGTAGTTCAATATAAAAAAAAGCCTCGAATTTCGAGGCTTTTTTTTATAGGTAAAAAACGATCAGTTTATTTTCTGTCAATTACTTTTAATGCTGCTTTACAAATTGCACTCGCATTTAACCCATACTTTTCCATTAATTGTTCTGGAGTTCCAGATTCCCCAAAAGTATCTTGAGTAGCTACAAATTCTTGAGGAGTTGGATTGTTGTTTCCTAATACTCTAGCAACACTTTCTCCTAGACCACCTAAAAAGTTATGTTCTTCTGCAGTAACAATACATCTAGTTTTGGATATACTATTTAATATGGCTTCATCGTCAAGTGGTTTGATGGTATGAATATTAATTACTTCTGCAGAAATTCCTTGTTCGTTTAACGTTTCTGCAGCTTGTAAAGCTTCCCAAACTAAATGTCCTGTAGCTACAATAGTAACATCATTTCCTTCTTGTAATTTTATGGCTTTACCAATTTCAAAAACTTGGTCTTCTGGAGTGAAATTAGCAACTTTTGGTCTTCCAAACCTTAAATAAACAGGTCCGTTATAGGATGCTATGGCAATAGTTGCTGCTTTGGTTTGATTGTAATCACAAGTATTGATTACAGTCATTCCTGGAAGCATTTTCATTAAACCAATGTCTTCTAGTATTTGATGAGTAGCTCCATCTTCTCCTAAAGTTAACCCAGCATGAGATGCACAAATCTTAACGTTTTTATCGCTATAAGCAACAGACTGGCGTATTTGATCATAAACTCTTCCTGTTGAGAAATTTGCAAAAGTTCCTGTAAAAGGAATTTTTCCTCCAATTGTCATTCCAGCAGCAATACCAATCATATTTGCTTCAGCTATACCAATTTGAAAGAATCGTTCAGGGTGATTTTTTTTAAAATCATCCATTTTTAAGGATCCAATTAAATCTGCACAAAGAGCAACTACATTTTTATTAGATTTACCTAATTCAGTAAGTCCGTCGCCAAAACCTGATCTAGTATCTTTTTTTCCGGTGTCTATATATTTTTTCATATGGTTTTCTCTAATTGTATATTTAGTAATCACCTAAAGTTTCAGGGTTTTGTGCTAATGCATTTTCTAATTGTTCGTCATTTGGTGCCTTCCCGTGCCAAGCATGGGTGTGCATCATAAAATCAACACCATTACCCATAACAGTGTGCAACAAAACACAAATTGGTTTTCCGTTTCCTGTTTTTTCTTTAGCCAATTTCATTCCACTGAAAATAGCTTCTAAATCATTTCCATTTTCAATATCAATTACATCCCAATCAAAAGCTTCAAACTTTGCTCTTAAATTTCCTAATGGAAGTACAGAATCTGTTGAACCATCAATTTGCTGTTTGTTGTAATCTATGGTAACAATTAAATTATCAATATTATTACCAGCAGCATACATTATAGCTTCCCAATTTTGTCCTTCCTGTAATTCTCCATCACCACATAAGGTATAAATTAAATGAGAGTCATTATTTAGTTTTTTGCTTTGTGCTGCTCCAATCGAAGCAGAAATCCCTTGTCCTAAAGAACCTGAAGCAATTCTAATCCCTGGTAACCCTTCATGAGTAGTAGGGTGTCCCTGTAATCGAGTGTTTAGCAATCTAAAAGTATTAAGCTCATCAACAGGAAAGTAACCTGATCGAGCTAAAACACTATAAAAAACTGGGGAAATGTGACCGTTTGATAAAAAGAAAAGATCTTCTTCTTTTCCATCCATATCAAAAGATGGGTTTCGCTCCAATATCTCTTGGTAAAGAGCTACAAAAAATTCGGTACATCCTAGAGAACCTCCTGGATGTCCTGAGTTTACTTTATGTACTTGACGTAAAATATCTCTACGTACTTGTACAACTAAATCATTTAATTGATTAATATCTGACATATGCTTGTTTTTCTGCCGCAAAAATAGACTTTTGATCTCCTTGTTCAAAATAGAATTCAAGTCAGTTATTAACGATTTAGGGCATTTAGTTAACAGAAATAAATGAAATTTGTTAAAAGGAAATTATACCTTGTACTTCTACTCTTTAAAACCACAAATCATTTTATATTTGCTCCGTCCTATTAGTTAAGATAGGAAACCTAAAATATTACAATGCAATTCGATTTAAAAGCAACTGATACTTCAACCCTAGCAAGAGCTGGAACTATTACTACTGACCACGGTATTATTGAGACACCAATTTTTATGCCTGTAGGTACAGTAGGAACAGTTAAAGGTGTGCACCAGAGAGAATTAGAGCAAGATATCAATCCGGATGTTATTTTAGGTAATACCTATCATTTATACTTAAGACCAACAACTACAATTTTAGAAAAAGCTGGAGGAATTCATAAATTTATGAATTGGAATCGTAATATCCTTACCGATAGTGGAGGATACCAGGTTTATTCTCTTTCAGCAAATAGAAAAATTAAAGAAGAAGGGGTTAAGTTTAAGTCTCATATTGATGGTAGTTATCATACGTTTACTCCAGAAAATGTGATGGAAATACAGCGTACGATTGGTGCAGATATTATCATGGCGTTTGATGAATGTACTCCTTATCCTTGCGATTATCAATATGCAAAAAGATCGATGCATATGACGCATCGCTGGTTAGAACGTTGTCTAACTCATCTAGATAAAACTCCTTTAAAGTACGATTATGGGCAAACATTTTTTCCTATTGTTCAAGGGAGTACCTATAAAGATTTAAGAAAACAATCAGCCGAATATATTGCTTCTGTTGGAGCTGAAGGAAATGCAATTGGAGGTCTTTCAGTTGGAGAACCTGCCGAGGAGATGTATGAAATGACCGCGGTTGTTACTGAAATTCTTCCAAAAGACAAACCTAGGTATTTAATGGGTGTTGGAACTCCTATTAATATATTAGAAAATATTGCTTTAGGAATTGATATGTTTGATTGTGTGATGCCTACCCGAAATGGTAGAAATGGAATGCTTTTTACCGCTTTTGGTTCTATAAATATTAAGAATAAAAAATGGGCAGATGATTTTTCTGAAATCGACTCCATGAATATTACCTGGGTTGATACAGCATATAGTAAAGCTTATTTGCGCCACCTTTTTACAGTTAACGAAATGTTAGGTAGGCAAATAGCAACAATACATAATCTTGGGTTCTATTTATGGTTGGTTCGTGAAGCGAGAAAGCATATATTAGCAGGAGACTTTGGAGTTTGGAAAAGTAAGATGGTAAAACAAATGGATAATAGGTTGTAATAAATGTTAAGCATACTCGATAGATATATATTAAAAAGATATATAGGTACTTTTACCTTATTATTATTACTCTTCATACCTATTGGAATCACGGTTAATTTAGCAGAAAAAATTGATAAAATTTTGCAAAATGAAGCTCCCTTTTTAGAGGTAGTTGAATATTACATTTACTTTACCATCTATTTTGCTAACTTATTGTTTCCTTTATTTTTATTTCTTTCCGTAATTTGGTTTACCTCGAAACTAGCCAATAATACCGAAGTAATTGCTTTTTTAAGTAGTGGTGTTTCCTATTATCGTTTTCTACGTCCATATATCATTGGAGCAACACTAGTTTGTATTGCAGCTTTAATTATGGGAATGTATTTAGCTCCTTTAGCAAGTAAAGGGTTTAACGAGTTTATATTTAAGTATATAAAAAAAGGGAGAAACGATAGAACTCAAACCAATGTATATCGACAAATAAATGATAATGATTATATCTACGTAAGTTACTTTAATGTAAAGGATAAAACAGGTGAAAAATTTACCCTAGAGCACTTTAATGGAAACCGGCTAGAATACAAGATTAAAGCTGATAAAATAATTTATAATGAAACTGATAGTACATATTCATTATATAAATACTTAAAAAGAACCATTACTGAAAATGGAGATATCTTAGATTCTCAATCTAAAAAAGATACTACTTTTAGTTTTGATTTAGAAGATTTAACTCCAGTAAAGTACATAGCAGAAACTTTAAATTATACAGAGTTAAATAATTTCATTGAAAGGGAAAAGAAAAGAGGTTCTTCATATATTAATAGGTATGAAGTAGTGCGATTTAAACGTTGGAGTTTACCGATATCTGCTTACATATTAACTATTATTGCTGTTGCTGTTTCTTCTGTTAAAAGAAGGGGAGGAATGGGAGCTAATTTAGCCATTGGAATGGGCATAGGAATGATTTTTATTTTCTTCGATAAAATATTTGGTACGATGGCTCAACAAAGTGATTTTTCACCCATAGTTGCTACTTGGTTCCCAAATTTTATTTTTGCAATATTGGCGATATATTTACTTCGAAATGCAAAACGATAAACTTTTAAATTATTTTCATTTACATTTTATAGTCTTCATTTGGGGGTTTACGGCCGTATTAGGTGATTTAATTACGATAGAAGCAGTTCCGTTGGTATGGCACCGTATGTTATTAGGCACCCTATTTGTTTTAATCTATATAATTTACAACAGAGGAAAGTTAAAAATTTCTTTACCATCTCTAATAAAATTTGCCTTTGTAGGGTTGATAATAGCCTTACATTGGTTAGCATTTTTTAGCGCAATTAAAGTTTCTAATGTTTCAATAACCTTGGCGATGATGTCAACGGGAGCTTTCTTTGCTTCATTTTTAGAGCCGATCTTTTTTAAAAGAAAAATTATTAGGTATGAAGTAATTTTCGGATTAATTGTAATTATTGGATTGTATATTATTTTTAAAGTTGAATCAGAATATTTATTCGGAATACTACTAGCCTTATTAGCTTCTTTTTTAGGGGCTTTGTTTTCAATATTTAATGGAATTATGGTGAAAAGCCACAACGCATCTGTAATTTCGTTCTACGAATTATTATTTGGAGTATTGTTCATTACCATATATGTATTATTTACAGATGGATTTAATGTGTCTTTCTTTAAGTTGTCTGGAAACGATTGGACCTATTTATTAATCTTAGCTTCTATATGTACCGCTTATGCTTTTATAGCATCAGTTCATGTGATGAAATGGATTAGTCCGTATACAGTAATGCTAACTACAAATATGGAGCCTGTTTATGGAATCTTATTAGCACTATTAATTTTAGGTGAAAAAGAATACATGAGCCCTACTTTTTATTTAGGGGCTATAATTATTTTAATAACGGTAGTCTTAAACGGAATTATTAAAACAAGAAAAAAAGATTGATTGTTTACAAACAATATCCTTTATATTTGTGAACTATTATTCAAATAATACTAAATAGATACTATGGAATATCTTGACTTTGAATTACCCATTAAAGAGTTAAACGAGCAATATGAAAAAGCTTGTGCAATAGGAACTGAAAGCGATGTTGATGTTTCTAATACCTGTGCTCAAATCAAAAAAAAATTAGATGAAACTAAAAAGGATATATATATAAATTTAACACCTTGGCAACGTGTTCAGTTGTCTCGTCATCCAAATAGACCCTATACTTTAGATTATATAAAAGCTATTTGTGGTAATTCTTTTTTAGAATTACATGGAGATCGAAATTTTAAAGATGATAAAGCTATGATCGGTGGTTTGGGAAAAATTGGTGATCAAACATTTATGTTTATCGGTCAACAAAAGGGATATAACACCAAAACACGACAATACAGAAATTTTGGAATGTCTAACCCTGAAGGGTATCGAAAAGCGTTGAGGTTAATGAAATCTGCTGAAAAATTTGGTATACCTGTAGTTTCTCTTATTGATACACCAGGAGCCTATCCTGGGCTTGAAGCAGAAGAAAGAGGACAAGGAGAAGCAATTGCAAGAAACATTTTAGAAATGACGCGTCTTAAAGTTCCAATTATTGTTATTATTATTGGTGAAGGAGCCAGTGGTGGTGCTTTAGGTATTGGAGTTGGTGATAAAGTTTTAATGCTTGAAAACACTTGGTATTCTGTGATCTCACCAGAAAGTTGTTCTTCTATACTTTGGAGGAGTTGGGAATATAAAGAGCAAGCTGCTGAGGCTTTAAAACTTACAGCTATTGATATGAAAAAACAAAATTTAATCGATTTAATTGTAAA